>JAKSPP010000149.1 GCA_024404735.1 Oscillospiraceae bacterium
TTTTCTTAGGTCTCAGTGCTTCTTTTTTTAGCGCTATTTTGCAACGCGCCCATTTGAGTCAGTTTAGATGTTATGGTAAAATCTATCCAATACTTTACGGAATAGCGCGGAGTTGCTGTCTTTTTATGTCGTTTTGTAGTCTGCTTCTTTACTAACCATGAGCTTTAATTTACGGAATATAATGTTATCAGTCCCTGAGCATCAGCTTTCCGAAGCCGGGGATGGATTTGTCCTTGTTTTCGGCAAGAGCCTTGGAAAGACCGTCGGCTATATATTTAAGCTTGGCGGCAACGGCGGAATAGTCCATTCTTGTGGGGCCCACAACGCCGATAAGACCCTGCATTCCGTCTCCGGCATCGTACCTTGCAAGAACAACGGAGGAATCCTTCAGCTCCTCGGCGATGTTTTCCGGGCCTATCATGACCTTTATATCGTCAAAGCCGGAGGTGGCAAGACCCGAAAAGTGGTTGGAGTCGGACATATAGCTCATAAGGCTCTTCGCCTTTTCGGGGTCTGAAAACTCGGGGTGAGAAAGGAGCTTTGAGCCGCCGGAGAGGGTTGCCCTTGCGCCCGCTGTTTCAGCCATGGTCTCAAGGGCAAAGGCAACAACGGCACTTGTAAGGCCCATATTATCCCCCACGCTTCTCTCGGCGGCGCTTATGAGTACGGGTGAAAACTGCTCCTCACTCTTTCCCGTGAAGGAGGTATTGAACACGGCGGAAAGCCTTGCAATCATATTTTTCTCAACAGAGAAGGGCAGGGTCATCAGCTTGTTTTTTACGGAGTTATCGTCAAGGAGAAGCACTACAATAATTGTATTGGCATCAACGTGGATAAGGTCATAGCGCTTTATGGTAACCGGTGCGGACCTTGTTACCGTCAAAACGGGGTAATCGGTCAGCTCGGCGGCGAGCCTTCCGGCGGCCTCTGTCATCTTATCCGGCTTTGAAAGGCCCGAGCGGAGATTTTTATCTATGGCATCCGCATCCTCCTCGGGAACGCTCTTCTGTATCATAAGCTCGTTAACATAGAGCCTGTAGCCCTTAACCGTGGGCACTCTGCCCGCAGAGGTGTGGGGCTGCTCAAGATAGCCAAGCTCCGTCAGCTCGGCAAGCTCGTTGCGTACCGTTGCGGAGCTTACCTTAAGCCCCGAGGCGCCGACTATGGCCTTTGAGCCCACGGGCTCCGCCGTCTTTACGTATTCGTCTATTACGGCGGACAGTATTCTCTTTTTTCTCTCGGACAAATCCATTTATATCACTCTTTTCTGAAGGATAAGAAATTGGCACTCATATACTTTGAGTGCCAATTTATCACTTTTAAGTGTAATTGTCAAGGGCTCAGGCCTTTGCGGGCTTTTCTTCCTTTCCGGAGGAAATCTGCTTTATCCACTTGCCTGTTGCGTATCTTATAAGGCAGATAATGCCTTTTACGGGGAATTCAACACGGAGGATGAAGTAAACCCAGAAGGGAGAGAGATTCCAGTAAAGAACGGCAAGAGCGCCCAGAGGAATGGACAGGAACCATACGGGAGTTGAATCTGCCATAAGAAGGAAGCGGGAATCTCCGCCGCCGCGGAGTATGCCCTTGGAGGTTACAAAGGCCATGGTCTCAATGGGCATAAACATAAGGTTTACGGAGAGAAGCTTTCTTGCCATTGCGATGGTTTCCTCACTGACGGAGTAAACTCCGAAGTAGGGATTTTCAAGAAGCATAAGAACGGGAATCATCAGTGCGCCGAAGACGACGGAAATAAGGACATAGGTATTGGCCTGACGCTTTGCCTCGTCAATACCGCCCTGTCCTATTGTATTTCCGATTACGATGGCGGAGGCACCGGACATACCGGAGTTAAAGACCGTAATAATACGGACAATGGACATTACTATAGCCGAGGCCGCACTCATTTCTGCGCCCACATGGCCTGTTATTGCACTTGTAATGGAAAGGGAAAGACCCAGAAGAGTGTCGCTTATGAGCACGGGAACGGCAAAGCGGAAGTACTCGCCCCAGAGCCCGCCCCTGATATGGAGAAAGTGCTTTATGCGGAAGGCAAAATTCTTTTCCACAAATATGAAATAACCGAAAACAAAGGCAAATTCAAAGGCCCTTGCGATTATTGTGCCGACGGCTGCACCCACAAGCTCAAGTCGGGGCGCACCGAGCTTTCCGAAGATGAAGACCCAGTTAAAGAATATATTGAGGAAAAAGGCGCCGGCCGAGCCTATAAGGGGGATTTTAACATTTCCCGTTGAACGGAGAAGATAGGTTGCGGTTGAGGAAAGACCCGCAAACAGGAAGGTTATTCCCAGAAGAAGCATATACTTTTTTCCCGCAATAACGACGCCTTCCACATTTGTATAGAGAGACAAAACTCCTGCAGGGGCTATTACGGAAATGAGCATAAA
>JAKSPP010000015.1 GCA_024404735.1 Oscillospiraceae bacterium
CCTTTTCTTAGGTCTCAGTGCTTCTTTTTTTAGCGTTTTTTTGCAACGCGCCCTTTTTTATCTGTCTTCGCTTTTCCACGCTTCTCAGCTTTTGGGAGCATCGTTTTTCTCGATGATTCTCTCCTCGGTTGTTGTACGCATAAAGCGGTCTGTCTTAAGGCTGAGCTTAAGACCGCCCTCGGTTACGTATTTTCCGGCGGCGGTGTATCCGACGGACTTCATCTTGCCCTTCATAACGGCAAGTGAAATTGCGGCAATGAGGAGGGGAATAAGAATATCAAGGAAAATCGTTCCGCTCTTCAGGGGAATGTCCATTATTACAGAGCCCACAACAATAAATATTGCGCAGAGACAGGCAAATATTCCCGCAAACCAGCCAAGAGCCTTCTTTTTGTCAACCGGCAGGTCACCCACAAGCTTTCCGGTCTGACCGTTCATTGCAAACAGGAAATCCTGATTGTTCCATTTGGTTGCAAGGAGCCATACAGGCAGCATTGCATAGTGTACGGCACCCTTATTGACTACAACGCGCTCGGAAAGGGTATCAACGCTTTCATAGTCATCGGTGGTGCTTCTGACCGCAGCCCTGATGCTGTCGGAGCAGCGGACCTCCATACGCTCGCCGCAGGCCTCTGCCTCAACGTCGTACTTATCCGCAAGATATCCGGGCATATAGGCAGTTGAAAAGGCCTTGAGCTCCGAATAATCGTAGGGCTCGATGCTGTCCATATGTCCGTCGGGCATACGGCTTGAAGCATCTACGGGTATTTTTTCAAAGCTCATTTCGCCGTTTCTGAGGACGTCATAGTGCTTTGTGGTGATTATTTCCTTGTTTCCCACAACGCTTTTTGAAGAGGTTGTTCCGTGGAAATGTGCCTCCTCCCTTGCGCTTGCATCGAACATCCAGAAGGGCACATAAACGCCCTGCATATCATCAATATGGTTTCCGGAAACAAAGGAATTCGGAAGAAGCCTCTTTCCCTTGTAATGCTCCTTAAGTGCGGCAACCGCGGAAGCCTTGTCCTTCCTGAAGGGAATGATGAATTCGGGCTTCAGAGCGCCGGAAAACTGTCCGGGTATAACCGTCGGATTTCCGCAGTAGGGGCAGCAGGTTGCGGCGGTTGTTTCATCACAGATAAGCTCCGCTCCGCATGAGGGGCAGGAGTAGGATTTCATTCCCTCCGATGCAGCACCCCAGTCTGTTGAAAATTCGTCTGTATTCCAGGAGGACGCATCCTGCTGTGCCTTTGCCTCGGCGGCCTTTTCCTCCTGCTCCTTAAACATCGCCTCTACCTCGGCGACCTCAAAGGAGCTTCCGCAGTACTCACACTCGAGCCTTCCCGATGCGCCGGAATACTGCATAGGCCCTGTACACATAGGGCATTTATAGTTTGTTACCTGACTTGCCATTTTTGTTATTCTCCTTACAGATTGCATATTATCATAGCTCGTAAAGATAAAACGTTCTTGCGTTTTGGGTCCTTTTAGTTTATCATTATCAGCACGGTAAATCAAGATAAAAATGTTTTCGGAAGATTTATTTTATGAAGAGCAACAAGAGAGTAATTGTAATAACGGGTCCCACAGCCTCGGGAAAAACAGCCCTCGGGGTTGAGATATCCCTGCGCCTTAACGGAGAGGTTATTTCCGCCGATTCCATGCAGCTTTACAAAGGCATGGACATAGGTACGGCCAAGGTACGCCCCGATGAAATGCGCTCTGTACCGCATCATATGATAGACGTGGCCTCCCCGGAGGAAAGCTACTCCGTTTCACGCTGGGTCAGTGAGGCAGCCGTTTTATGTGAGGACATTTTCGCAAGAGGGCACATTCCCGTTATCGTGGGAGGCACGGGCCTTTATATTGACTCTCTTCTCTCCGGACGGGACTTTTCCGCAAGAGAGGAAAACGGTGAGACAAGGGCAAGGCTCTCTGCCCTTTATGATGAAATAGGAGGGGAGGCCTTCAGGCAGAAGCTTATTGAGGTTGACCCCGAAAGAGGGGAAAAGCTTGCCGCCGCCGACAAAAAGCGCCTTGTGAGAGCCCTGGAGGTTTTCGAGCTTACGGGAAAAACCATATCCGAGCACGATGCGGAAACAAAGCTCATCCCTCCCAGATATGAATCCCTGCGCTTTGCCCTCTGCTTTGAGGACAGGGAAAAGCTATATGAGAGAATCGACAAAAGAGTTGATATTATGATGGCCGAGGGCCTTGCAGGGGAGGTTGCGGGCCTTATTGACTCGGGTCTTTCGGAGCAGAGCACCGCTCTTCAGGCAATAGGCTATAAGGAAATCGTCGCCGCAATGGGAGGGCAATGCACTCTTGCCGAGGCCGTCGACGAAATAAAGCGGGGCTCAAGGCGCTATGCCAAGCGCCAGCTTACCTGGATAAGAAGAGACGAGGGCATAAACTGGATAAAATGGGGAGAGACCCCCGATATTAACAAGGCCGCAGATTATATTGAGGCTTTATGGAAGAAGGGAGAAACGAAATGACGGATGTAGCCTTTGACGCACTTTCGGGGCTTAACGAGGCCCAGAGAGAGGCCGTCACCACAACCGAGGGCTATGTCAGAGTCGTTGCGGGAGCGGGTAGCGGAAAAACAAGGGCTCTTTCCCGCCGCTTTGCCTATCTTGTAAACGATATGGGCTGCCTCCCGGGGAATATACTCTGTGTAACCTTCTCAAACAAGGCCGCAAACGAAATGAGACGCAGAATTCATAACCTGACGGGAGATAATGACACAGGCTATGTCAACACCTTCCACGGCTTCTGCGTTTCCATACTGAGTGAGGATTCCCATGCCGTGGGCTACCCCAAAAGCTTCCTTGTACTGGATAACTCCGACATAGACTCCATGCTCAGAATAATATACGAGGAAAGAGGGCTGGGCCTTCGCGATATGACCTTCAGGGATGCCAGAGACATGATAGAAATCCAGAAGCTCTTCAAAAAGCCCGAATATTACCTTGACCTTACGGAGCTGAGCCTTGAGGAGCTCCGGGAGAAATATCTCTCCGCAACGGAAACAAAGGAAATTATTTTTTACGGCTATCTGTATCAGGAAAAGAAATGCTTCGGCCTTGACTACAATGATTTAATCAAGTTCAGCCTCTATATTTTCGAAAAGAACGAGGATATTAAGCTCAAGTGGCAGAAGCGCCTTGAATACATAATGATAGACGAATTTCAGGATATCGACCTGCCCCAGTACGAGCTTATGGAGGTGCTCTCTGCCTATCACAGAAATCTCTTCATAGTGGGTGACCCCGACCAGACGATTTACACCTGGAGAGGGGCAAATGTCAGATATCTTCTGGACTTCGATAAAAACCATCCCGGCACAAAAACCATTCTTATGACGGAAAACTACCGCTCCAGCCCGGAGATTATTTCCGTCTGCAACAGTCTTATTTCAAAAAACAAAACAAGAATAAAAAAGGAGCTTATCCCCACTCTCCCAAACGGTGCCCCGGTTGTATGCCACTATGCCGACAATGCAGATGAGGAGGCAGGGTGGATTGCCGATGAGCTTCTTAAGATAAGAGAAAAAGAGGGAAGCTTTAAGGACGCCGCAATTCTTTACAGGGCTCATTATGTTACAAGAAGCATTGAGGACGCCCTTAGGAAGGCGGAAATTCCCTACGCAATTTACTCCGGAGTCCGCTTTTATGACAGGGCGGAAATAAAAGACGCTCTTTCCTACCTTCGCCTTATTGCCTATAAGGATGACCTTTCCTTTCTTCGCATAGCCAACGTGCCGAAACGAAATCTGGGGGAAAGAAGAATGGCCTTGCCGGGGGAGGATGCCGAGAAAAACGGCTGTCTTCTCTACGATGCCCTGCGCAAAAATCTTGACAACGAGATTTTCAGGGGGACCAAGGCCGCAAAATTCGTTAAGCTCATCGAGGGCTTTGCGGGGAGCTTTTCAGACTGCCCCGTTTCGGAGGTGCTGTCCGATATTCTCGATAAAAGCGGCTATGAGCTTATGCTGAGGACAGAAGGGAGCTCCGAGCGTCTTGATAATCTTGCGGAGCTCAAGCAGTCAATATACGAATATGAAAACTCCTGCGGAGAGGAGGTCACCTTAGAGCACTATCTCTCCCACGTTGCCCTCTTCTCCTCCCTTGATGCGGAGGACAGCTCCGACAGGGTAAAGCTTATGACCGTCCACGGAGCAAAGGGCCTTGAATTTCCCTATGTATTCCTGCCCGAAATGAACGAGGGTGTTTTCCCGGCAAAGAAAACCGGAACCCTCGAGGCTATGGAGGAGGAAAGGCGACTGTGCTTTGTTGCCATGACAAGAGCACAGAAAATGCTTTATATTTCCAATGCCTCCGGAAGGGGCTTTGACGGCTCGCCCCGCTACCCCTCACGCTTTGTTCTGGATGTGGACAAGGAGCTATTAAGCTTCACCCATGAGCCTCCCGAGGCTCTCATTGCCGATGCAAGATGCTATATCTCCGGCAGTGAAAAATATATGCCCGAGAACATTTCGCAAAACGCCTATTCCGTGGGAACGAGGGTCCGCCACAGCATTATGGGCGAGGGCGAGGTCACCGATATCGATGCCTCAAGGGGTGCATATGTTATTAAATTTGCCTCTCTGGATACCCCCAGAACCATATCCTTCAAAACAAAGCTGGAAAAAATCGGCTGAGAGCATACTCCCCTCACAGCAAAAAAGCCACGACCGGGCATTTTGCCTTTGGTCGTGGCTTTTTCTGTTTAATTGTGATTATCAGGTGTTGTTGTAGAACTTACCGTTCTCGGTATCATATCTGAAGACTTCCCTGATTTTGGTGTAAATATCGGTTCTCTGGGAGTTTGCCTCATCGGTGTAGCGCCAGCCCGGGTCTGTGTAGGGGTTGGGACCTCCGAAGATCTCGCAAGCGGTAACAATCTCAACACCATTCTTTTCCCAATCATTATATATATCAGCAAATCACTTTTTTTATTCTACAATCCCAAGGAACATTTTTTGTCTTATCTGTGTTAAATATTGCATACAGTTATTCAATTTTTACAAAATCTTATACTTAGATATTTGAGGTTGTTAGATAAAAATGTTGGTAATGTAAAATTGACGGTGAGTAACGATTATTAAGGATGACAATTTCCGCAAGGCTTATAGCCCATAGCGATAATATCGCTTCTGCTTCCGTTGTAGGCCAACTTGTTTTTTGCGCTCATTCTGCTGACGGAGGAGCAGTAGGGATAATGAAATACCTTTGAATTTGTATTTAGTATATATGATTTGCTTCCTGAGCTTCCACCTGAGCCGGAACCGTTGCCAGAGCTTGGCGGTGTATTATTTGAACCAGTATCGTTATTATTTCCGCCAGAGGAACCAGAATCGGCTGGTTCCTTTACTTCCGGCGTCAGTGTATCCGCATCTTGGTTTCTTTCCGTCCCAAAAGTCACTGAATATCCGTCGGAGCGGCAAATAATTGTTCCCTGCATATCAGTTCTGAATGTCTTTACATCAGCGTCCCTGAGCCTTGAAAGTACCTCCTCATCAGGGTGATTGTAAGAATTTCCCTTTCCCACGGAAATCACAGCATATTCGGGATCAGCATAATATAAGAAAGAATAGGAACTTGAGTTCTTGCTACCATGGTGTCCAACCTTGAGAACATTGCATTTTATATCTGTATCATTTTCTAAAATATCGTGCTCTTCCTCGTACTCAGCGTCTCCCGCAAACAAAAAAGATGTGCGTCCGTAGGTAATTTTAAGAACGATGGAATTATTGTTTTCGTTTTCAGCCTTATTCAGGGGTGCAAGAACTTTGAACTCTGCTGAGCCGAGTTTGAAACTGTCCCCCGCCATAGGAACAGTCACAGTTTTGTATTGAACGGACAGCTTATCCAGGAAAGCTGAAAAGCTCTTGCTATTGTAGGTGCGAACTGGAGCAATTGCAATTCCGACCCATGCATAACTCAAGGCGCCAGACAAGCCACCAACATGGTCATCGTGAGGATGAGTGCAGACTATGTAATCCAAATGGTCTATTCCTCGATTTTTAAGATAGGAATAGATCTTACTTGATGAGCTTGAATTTCCTCCATCAATGAGCATAGCCTTACCATCACAGATAATTAAAGCAGCATCACCCTGTCCCACGTCAATGTAGTGGATTTCAAAATTTGGAGCCTCATAAATGGCTATATTTTGTTTTGCCCTTCGGTATTGCTCATCCGTGAAAACATTGCAGGAAATAAGCTTCTCGGCCAGAGCATCAGCGGTTCCCTTCATCTTTGCAGAAAGTGCAGCATACGATATCGTAACAACATCGGCTCGAAGGAAATTCTCTCTATCAACAGTATTCGGAAGAATTCCGACTTCCTCTGCCAAAGAATAGGGATTATCCCAGAAAAAATCCTCACTCTGCTTATCAGAATAGCCCAGAGCTCTGAGAACAAAGGTCAAGTATGTTGCTGCACTTGCTGAAGAGTTTCCGAACAGGGTATCAGAAACGCCATTTGTGAGATTGTTTTGGAAGGCATAACCAATATATGCATCAGCCCATGAGGGAACATCCGTAAAGGGATGTTCGAAATCGCCTTCCAGAGCCTCCTGCTCCTTTCCCAAAACACGAATAAGCATAACCAAAGCCTCGATTCGTGTTGGAGCCCGATTTAATTCGAAACTTGTGTCCGATACTCCCTTAAATAAGCCAAGTTCTTTAAGTTCTATTGCAACAAGCTCTTGGGCGGTAATGTCTCTACCGCCGTTGGCTGCAAAGGCGGTTTGAACTATCCCGAGACATAAGACTATAGTCAAAAATAGACAAAACAATCTTCTCCTCATCTAGGTGTTCTCCTTTATGAATATTGTTTTTTCATTATACATTCGCATATTATTAATGTCAATGAAATGAAAAATAAAGACAGCAAAATAAACATCCACCCGCCTAGCGGGTGGTTTTTCACATACGGGCATAGCCCTTGTTCCTCGCTGATGCGTGAAACGCATAATACGGATCTGCCAACTGCGTAGGACTGTTACTTGCTACCCTTAAAAGGGCTGAATTCCGGCATGGTCAGTTGGTCTCCAAGTTGGTCTTCTTTTAATTGATTCTTAATGTACTCCGCAATTCGGTTTGTGTTCTTTCCGACCGTATCCACATAATACCCTTTGCACCAAAACTCTCTGTTTCTGTATTTATACTTCAACTCACCGAATTGCTCATATAGCATTGTAGAGCTTTTCCCTTTCAAGTATCCCATGAAGCTTGATACAGACACTTTTGGGGGTATCTCTACCAGCATATGTATGTGATCGGGGCAGCACTCTGCTTCTACAATTTTTACATTCTTCCACTCACACAGCTGGCGAAGTATTTTTCCTACTGCCGCCTTCTTTTCTTTATTAAACACTTGTCTCCGATATTTCGGCGCAAACACTATGTGATACTTGCAATTCCACTTTGTATGAGATAAACTATTTATATCATTCAGGCTCATTCTGAATGTCCTCCTTTTGCGTTTTGGGGTGCAGTTGGCAGACCGCATCTTCATTATACGCAAAAGGAGTTTTCTTCTCTACCTTATCGCTTAAGCTTTTTTGAACCACGCGACTATCGCGTGGTTTTCATTATACAAAAATCCGCAGCAAGGCATATGCCCTCCTGCGGATCTAATAATCATATCATTTATCAGGTGTTGTTGTAGAACTTACCGTTTTCGGTATCATATCTGAAGACTTCCCTGATTTTGGTGTAAATATCGGTTCTCTGGGAGTTTGCCTCATCGGTGTAGCGCCAGCCCGGGTCTGTATAGGGGTTGGGACCGCCGAAGGTTGTCCAGCAGTCGGGATGCTTCTCGATAAAGTCATTCTTCTGGTCTGTTGTAAGGAAGACGGGATCCTGATAATATCTGAAAAGCTCAAGGGGGCAGTTGTCGAGGCAGGATACATCGTCAATCTGGTTATAGCTTATATTGACATACTTAAGATTCTCAAGGCCGGAAAGGGGAGTAATGTCCTTTACAAGACCGCACCATACAAGCTCGAGGAACTCAAGCTTGGGGCAGTTTGCAAGGGGAGAGAGGTCATTTACGTGAGAGCCGGAGAGAATGAGGATTTCAAGCTCCGGCATATAGCCGCAGAAGGAG
Source organism: Oscillospiraceae bacterium (assembly GCA_024404735.1). Classification (GTDB taxonomy): domain Bacteria; phylum Bacillota; class Clostridia; order Oscillospirales; family Oscillospiraceae; genus JAKSPP01. The sequence goes on from JAKSPP010000015.1 coordinate 8,118, forward strand.
ATGTCCACGAGGTCGGTATCGTGGCCGATGTCCATATACTTGACCTCATTGCAGTACTTAAGATCCTTGGAGTTATGGTCATTGAGCTTGAAGATTGCGCGGATGACCTCCTCATCGGTGAGGCAGTGGCAGTAATCGTTGAAGTATACACGCCATACGATTTTGGTTCCGGGGTAATCGGAGCGCATCTCGGCGAGGGTCTCGTAATCGATACCGCAGTCTGCGAGCTTAAAGTAAGTACAGCACTGAAGAGTCTCTATAATATTTCTTATTTCGGGGACTGCATCGTTGCCCATTTTTACACTGTCATACTCAACTCTCTCATCGCGGATGGAGATGGTCTGACCGTAGAACTCAAAGCTGTAGCTTAGCTCTGCCCCGGGGCAGGCGGCCTCAATCATCTTTACATCGGTAACGGAAAGAGCGCAGATGCCGTCCTCGGACATAAGCTCAATAAAGCTTACATCGGGCAGCTGTGCAAGAGCCTCGCAGGTCTCGGGTACGGCCTCGGGAGCAAGGCCTGCCAGATTAAGCTCGGTCACGTCAAGCTTATACTCCTCTCCCATAATGATAACGGTGGGCTCGGGAGTGGGCTCCGGAGTAGGCTCGGGGGTAGGCTCCGGAGTTGCCTCGGGAGTGGCCTCGGGGGTAGGCTCGGGGTCGGAAACGGCAACGGGCTCCTTTACCTCCTCGGACTCGGTTGCGGGAGTGCTGTCTGTATCGGTCTTTGCAGCCTCATCCTGCTTATTTCCGCAGCCGGAAACGCAGACAAGAGCCAGGCAAAGAACGATAAGCATAAATAAATTAAAAAGTTTTTTCATTTTTTACCTCTTGGGGGATTTTTGTTGAAAAATTATGTGCCGTGTATTATATCATCTCGAAAGCAAGCTTGCAAGAAGAAAATAACTTATCCCTAAGCCCTCCGAATCGGGATTTTTCCCGGATAATTTTTATTTTAAGGCCTGCGGGACTCATTTTTCCCTTGACAAACAGATTTAATATGTATAAAATAACGATTCGGAAATCGGAATACAAGGCTGTGAAAAAGAAGAGCTTTTTGCGGAACCCTACAGAGAGGGGCAGGCGTGGCTGAAACCGCCCCGGGACTTTTATCCGCTTCAAGCGGCCCCTTTGGAGCCTCTCTGCGATGAGCAGTGCGTTTCCTCCGCGACAAGGAGGCTTTTGAGGCTTTGCCCCTATGGGGCGGAGTGAAAAGGGTGGTACCGCGCGAAATTACGTAATTTCACGCCCCTTGCTTTTGCAGGGGGCGTTTTTATTTTGTCAAATAATATTTTTACCATACATCTTTTACAGGCGGTATAAACAAATGGCACACAGAAACATAGGCCTTAACGAGCTGCGCGAAATGTTCCTCAGCTTCTTTGAGACCAAAGGACACCTTCGTCTCCCCAGCTTTTCCCTTATCCCTCAGAATGATGCTTCTCTTCTCCTTATAAACTCCGGAATGGCCCCTATGAAGCCCTACTTCACCGGTGAGGTTGAGCCTCCCCGCAGAAGAGTCTGCACCTGCCAGAAGTGCATCCGTACCGGCGATATCGAAAACATCGGTAAAACCGCCCGCCACGGCACCTACTTCGAGATGCTGGGCAACTTCTCCTTCGGCGATTACTTCAAGAAGGAGTCTCTTGCATGGAGCTGGGAGTTTTTAACCTCTCCCGAGTGGGTCGGCCTTGAGAAGGACAGACTCTATCCCTCCATCTACCTTGAGGACGATGAGGCCTTCTACATCTGGCGCGACCAGATAGGCGTTCCCGAGAACCACATTGTCCGTCTGGGCAAGGCAGACAACTTCTGGGAGCACGGCTCCGGTCCGTGCGGCCCCTGCTCCGAAATTTACTACGACAGAGGCGTAGAAAACGGCTGCGGCAAGCCCGACTGCGGCCCCGGCTGTGACTGCGACCGCTTCATGGAGGTCTGGAACAACGTTTTCTCCCAGTTCAATAACGACGGTGAGGGCAACTACACCGAGCTCATCCAGAAGAACATCGATACCGGAATGGGCCTTGAGCGTCTTGCCTGCGTTTCCCAGAATGTCACATCTCTCTTCGATGTCGATACAGTTATGAACATCACCAACAAGGTTTCCGAGATTACCGGCGCTCACTACAACGAGACCTACAAGAAGGATGTTTCCCTCCGTATTATCACCGACCATATCCGCTCCGGCGTATTCATGATCTGTGACGGCGTTCTTCCCTCCAACGAGGGCAGAGGCTATGTTCTCCGCAGACTTCTCCGCCGCGCTGCCCGTCACGGCAAGCTCCTCGGCGTTAACGACCCCTTCCTCTTCGAGGTTGTCGACACCGTTATCCACGAGAACTGCGGTCACTACCCCGACCTGAAGGAAAAGCGCGAGCACATCGTACGCGTTGTAAAGACCGAGGAGGAAAACTTCGCAAAGACCATCGACTCCGGTATGAAGATTTTTGCGGATATGCTCTCCGAGCACAAGGAAAAGGGCGAGAGTGTCTTCTCCGGCGCCGATGCCTTCAAGCTCTATGACACCTACGGCTTCCCCATCGACCTTACGGAAGAAATGGCCGAGGAGGCAGGCCTCACCATCGGCAGAGATGCCTTTGACACTCTTATGAACGAGCAGAGACAGAGAGCCCGTGCCGCCCGCGGCGACCTTTCCGATGCATGGGCAGGTCTGGACCTCGGCCTCGACTCCACTCCCACCGAATTCGTCGGCTACACCGAGAATTCCGCAAATGCAAAGATTCTCGCAATCGTTGAGGACGGTGAGACCTGCGGCTCCATCGGCAGCGGCAAGCAGGGCATTCTTGTTCTCGACAGAACTCCTCTCTACGCCGAAATGGGCGGTCAGGTTGCCGACCACGGCGTTATCTCCGCTCCCTCCGGACTCTTCGCTGTCAGCGATGTCAAGAAGGACAAGGGCGGAAAGTTCCTGCACTACGGTCAGATGGCAGAGGGCTCCTTCACCGTCGGCGATACCGTAACCGCAGAAATCGACACCATACGCAGAAATGAAATCATGCGTGCTCACTCCGCAACCCACCTTCTCCAGAAGGCTCTCCGTGATGTCCTCGGCGATCATGTCCATCAGGCAGGCTCCCTTGTTGAGCCCGACAGACTCCGCTTTGACTTCACTCACTTCTCCGCTCTCACTCCCGAAGAGATTATGGCAGTCAACAAGGCTGTAGGCTACATGATTCTCGACGGCATGGATATCAGCATTAAGGAAATGCCCATTGAAGAGGCAAAGAAGATGGGCGCAATGGCTCTCTTCGGAGAGAAGTACGGCGATACCGTCCGCGTTGTAAATATGGGCGATAAGTCCATTGAGTTCTGTGGCGGTACTCACCTTAAGAACACAGCCCTTATCGGACCCTTCCACATCGTTTCCGAGGGCTCCGTTGCCTCCGGCGTCAGACGTGTTGAGGCCGTTACCGGCAATGCCTTTATGAGAAGAGTCGACGAGACCGACCTTACCGTCAAAAAGACCGCAGCCGCCATCAAGGCAAACAGCACAGCAGACCTGGGAACCAAGGTCGAAGAGCTTATGACAGAGCTCAAGGAGGCAAAGAAGACCATCGATGCCCTCAAGGACAAGCTCCTTCTCGGCGATGTTGACAGACTTCTCAACTCCGGAAAGGAAATCGGCGCACTTCGCGTTGTTACGGGCACTCTCGATGCAGATGCCGGTGAGCTCCGCAAGACCGGTGACTTCCTCAGAGACAGAGACGACAGCATCGTTGCCGTGCTCGCCTCCGAAAAGGACGGCAAGATTACCTTCCAGGCAATCTGCGGTAAGGCAGCAGTCTCTGCCGGTGTCAAGGCAGGCGATATTATCAGAAGCGTAACCGCTATCTGCGGCGGTAAGGGCGGCGGTAAGCCCGACAGCGCAATGGGCGGCGGCACCGATGCCTCTAAGCTGGGTGAGGCACTGGCCTCTGTTTACGGATTTGTTTCCGAGAAGCTCTCCTGATAAGAGGTGGCACAGATGACCGATTCAAATTGCCTTTTCTGCAAAATCATTGCAGGCGAAATTCCCTCAGCAAAGGTTTACGAAAACGAATATGTCTATGCCTTTAAGGACATCAATCCCCAGGCTCCCGTTCATATTCTAGTAATTCCCAGAGAGCACATCACCTCCGCTGCGGTAATCAATTCCGATAATTCCGTATGGGTTTCCCGCTGCTATGAGGCAATTGCGGAAATTGCAAAGCAGGAAAACCTCGTAGGAGGCTTCAGAGTTGTCTCCAACGCAGGCGCAGATGCCGGACAGACAGTCTTCCATCTCCACTTCCACATTCTTGCTGGCGAAAGACTGTCAGACCATATGGCTTAAGCCTTTTAAGAAAAAGATAATATTATAAAAACAGCCGGTCGGCTCGACTCAACTCAGATTCGAACCGACCGGCTTTATTGATTCCGGAGCTCCCTTCGGGGCAATTGATTTAATTATTCGGAAAAGACATATGTGTTGCGGTAGCCTGCGTCACTTCCCGCAATTATCCTGATATCGCCGTTTTCACAGGTGATAACATCAAGAATCTTAAAGGCGCAGTTTTCACGCACCCAGTTTTCGGGGGAGTCTGTTTCAATCTCAATAATACTTCTTCTTGCGTGCTTGTCCCCTCCGCAGGGGGTAACCTCTTCAATGGAAACCTCATATTCCTTCATTGCCAGATAATTCTCCGTTTCTGCATTAAGCCCGCAGGCTTTTTTCTTATTATAGCACATAAACAGATTTTTTGAAGAAAAATTTATTATGGGGAGAGGATATTTTATTAAGCAGCCGTAAAGGCCTTGCGTTGTTTAAAACAGAGGAGTATAATACACAAAAATTATTTGTCACGGGAGCAAAGCATTTTGAACAGTCAAAAGCAGACCGCCGCCAGAATTAAAGTCACCTCGGCAATGATTATATACGGAACCATAGGCCTTTTCGTAAAAAGCATTCCCTTCCCGTCCCCGGTTACGGCAATGTTCAGGGGGCTTATCGGCGCCCCCTTTCTTTTCCTCGTAATGCTTTTTATGAAGAAGAGGCCGGACCTTTCCGCAATTAAAAGAAACGGTCTTTTAATAGGCCTTTCCGGTATAATGCTCTCATTAAACTGGATTCTTCTTTTTTCCGCCTATAATTACACCAGTGTTGCAACGGCAACCCTCTGTTATTATATGGCTCCCGTTTTCATCGTTATTCTTTCACCCTTCTTTTTTGGAGAGAAAATAACCCTCAAAAAGGGAATATGTATTTTTGCCGCTTTGGTCGGAATGGTTTTTGTTTCGGGTGCAGCCGAAAACGGTATTTCCTCCGCAGCGGAGCTTAAGGGAGTTTTTCTGGGAATAGCGGCCGCAGTGCTGTATGCTCTTATTATCTCCGCCAACAAGAAAATAACGGATATCTCCCCCTATGACAGGACCATCGCCCAGCTTCTTATCTCCGCAATTATCCTGATTCCCTTCAATCTTTTGTCCGGCAGCTTTTCCGGCCTTGAATTCAGCACAAAAACCACTCTTCTTGTAATCTTCATCGGCATTGTTCACACGGGCTTTGCCTATTATCTCTATTTCGGCTCAACGGCCTTCCTTCCGGCCCAGTCCCTTGCAATTTTAAGCTACATTGACCCTGTGCTGGCGGTACTTCTCTCTGCCCTTATTCTTAAGGAGGAGCTGACTTTATTTACTCTTATCGGCGCTGTACTTATTCTCGGGGCCGCCCTTATAAGCGAGCTCGGGGGAAAGAACGAAACCGGCCCGGTCGAATCATAATGGTTTATTGTCGGCGGCTACCTTCACGGTTGCCGCCGACATTTTTTTATCCGGGCCGAAGCTTCCCGGGCCGCTCTTATCGGAGCTCTGTTTTTCAGCTTTATTTATCCCTTTGCTGATATAATGTACATAAACACAGAGGTTTTTTGTGCAAAAATTAGATTTATTCTAAATTTAATTGTTTTGTTAAATTTTTACTATACAAATATATATTTTTGTGATATAGTAAAAATCCGAGGGAGAGCCCCTCTCTCTCAGCAAACGGCATAATAACCGGATATGGAGGAAAGATTATTTTGTCAGAGTCTCAGAAGGAACTTACAGGAAGATTATATGATATACAGGGCTTTTCCGTTCAGGACGGCCCGGGAATCAGAACAACGGCATTCTTAAAGGGCTGCCCTCTTCGCTGCCCCTGGTGCCATTCCCCCGAATCTCAGCATTTTCATAAGCAGCTTTCATGGATGAGCATGCGCTGCATAGGCACCGAAGCCTGCAAGGAGCGCTGCATGAAGGCCTGCACAAAGGGCGCCATTGAATACGGCCCCAAGAGCCCCGATACAAAGAACCCCGAAATCGAGCTTCAGCTTGTCCATGTCAAGAGAGACATCTGTGATGACTGCGGTGACTGCACCGACAAATGCTACACCGAGGCCCTCTACATGTGCGGTAAGGACTACACCGTTGACCAGCTTGTTGCCCGTCTTCTCCGCGACAGAGACTTCTGCGAGACCGGCAAGGGCGGCGTTACCATCGCCGGCGGCGAGTGCATGAGCCAGCCCAAGTTTGTTCTTGAGGTTGTCAAGAAGCTCAAGGCCGAGGGCATTCACATCGCAATCGATACCACCGGTTTTGCACAGTGGGAGCACTTCGAGGCAATTCTGCCTTATGTCGATCTGTTCCTCTATGACCTCAAGCACATGGACTCCGCCAAGCACAAGGCTATGGTCGATGTCCCCAACGAGCTCATTCTCGAGAACGCAAAGAAGCTTGTTGAGCACGGTGCAAAGCTTCAGGTCCGCATTCCCGTTATCCCCATGTTCAACTCCGACGAGGAGAACATCCGCAAGACCGCAGAGTTCTGCGCAGAGATTAAGGAAGGCATCGAGGTTATCCAGCTCCTGCCCTACCACAACCTCGGTGTTATGAAGTATCTCCGAATCAGCGACAAGCCCACCTTTGAGGCAACTCCTCCCACCGACCAGTATATGCAGAAGCTCAAGGGCATCATGGAAGAGTACGGTCTGCCCGTTACCATCCACTAATCTGTAAGCAAAAAATTAATTAACATATTCACCCCCGCCCCTTTCCGGGTTGGGAACCCCAAGGAAGAAAAAATTATAAGGAGAAAAACGCTATGCATGTAACTGCACCTATCAGCGAAAGAATCCAGCGCATCAGAACCAAGTACCGCACTACAAAGCCCGCTGTTGACCTCAACCGCTACAAGCTGGTTACCGAGTTCTATCAGTCCCGCCCCGACCTCACCGGTATCCTCCGCAAGGCATACTCCCTCAAGAACCTCTTCGAGAATATGCCCACCTGCATCTGGGAAGACGAGCTTATCGTCGGCTACCCCGCAGAGACCTACCGTGGCTGTGCTGTTTTCCCCGAGACCTCCATCAACTGGCTTCACGGCGAGCTGGACAACATCGAGAACAGAAAGACCGACCCCTACGATATCACCGAGGAAACCAGAGAGTACATCAGAAACACTCTCGATTACTGGGATACCCACTGCAACAGCGCTCTTGTTGACTGCTACTACCCCGAAGAGTTCAAGAAGATCTACTCTCACGCACGTGTTCTCACCTTCAACGAGAGAATGAACTCCCAGAGCCCCATCGGCCACTACTGCGGAAACTTCTGGAAGGTAGTCGATCCCGGTCTTGCTTCCATCAGAGATGAGGCAAGAGCCAAGATTGCCGCTCTCTTCGAGAAGGGCATTCAGGGCGACGAAGGCAGAAAGTACGAGTTCTACAAGGCTGTTGAGCTTGTTACCGACGGTCTCTGCACCTACGTAAAGAGATACGCAAAGGAAGCCGAGCGTCAGGCTGCCGCCTGCACCGACCCCAAGAGAAAGAAAGAGCTCGAAAAGATGGCCGACGGCCTCAACTGGATTTACGACAATCCCGCACGTGACTATCAGGAAGCTCTCCAGGCCGTATGGTTCTACCAGCTCGGTCAGATTATGGACGCACAGCTCCACGGAATTTCCATGGGCCGTGTTGACCAGTATGTCGGCAAGTACGCCGAGGCAGATATTGCCGCAGGCAGACTCACTCGTGAAGAAGCTCAGGAGCTTACCGACTCCTTCATGCTGAAGGTTACCGAGTGCAACAAGCTCTGGTCCGAGATGGCCATGCAGTCCTCTCCCGGATACACCTCCGGTCAGATGATTACCCTCGGCGGTACCGACCGTGACGGTAACGATGCCACAAACCTGGCCACCTACCTCATTCTCGCTTCCTCCGAGAGACTCAAGATTCATCAGCCTCCTCTCACCCTCCGTGTACACGAAGGCACTCCCGAGGACCTTTGGGAGGCAGGTATCGCCTGCACCATGTCCGTCGGCGGTACTCCCGTATTTGAGTGGGACGATGTCGTTGTCGAGTCTATCGTAAGACGCGGAATTCCCATCGAGGATGCAAGAAACTACTGCCTTATCGGCTGCGTTGAGCCCGCCGTATGCGGCTGTGACTTCGCTAACTCCGGCGGAGACGGCAACGCTGCCTACACCATTCTCCCCAACGCACTTCTCTGCGCTATCAACAATGGTAAGAACCCCTTCCATCTCCCCGGCGATCCCGACGGCCCCGCTGCTCCCGAGACAGGCTATCTCTACGAGATGAACTCCATGCAGGAGGTTCTCGATGCTTACGCAAAGCAGATGGACTTCTTCACCAAGTGGCAGGTCTCCATGGTTAACTGCTACGAGTACATCTACGGCTTCCATAACCCCCTGCCCCTCCTCTCCGCCACTATGGACGGATGCATGGAGAACGGTGCCGACGTTCTCTGGGGCGGCGCCAAGTACAACGGAGCAGGTAACTCCTCCATCGGTCACGGCACCGTTGCAGACTCCCTCAACATCATCGACCAGATGTGCTTCCGCGAGAAGAAGTGCACCACCCGTGAGCTCTATGATGCTATCATGGCAAACTGGGTTGGCTACGAGGATCTCCACCAGTACATCAAGGGCAAGGCTTCCCACTTCGGTAACGACGATCCCGAGGCCGATAAGTACCTCCAGTTCGTTGCAGATACATACGCAGACGGCATCACCCGCGGCATAAGCCCCAGAGGCTGCCACTGGACCGCAGGCTGCTGGCCCGTAACCCTCAACATCGCTCTCGGTAGAATTACCTGGGCAACTCCCGACGGACGTACTGTCGGTGAGCAGCTCTCCGACGGTATCTCTCCCGTTCCCGGAATGGATAAGTCCGGCCCCTACGCTCTTATCAACTCCATCACCAAGTTCGACCAGGCCAAGTACGCCAACGGTACTCTCTGCAACATGAAGTTCCATCCCACCGCTCTTCGCGGCGAGGGCGGCTGGCAGAAGCTCCGTGACGTTATGAAGACCTACTTCCGCAAGGGCGGTATGGAGCTCCAGCTCAACATCATCTCCTCCGAGACCATGAGAAAGGCTCAGGCTCATCCCGAGGATTATCAGGACCTCGTTGTCCGTGTTGCAGGCTTCTCCGCATACTTCGTTGAGGTTTACAAGGACGCTCAGGACGCTCTTATCGCAAGAACCGAAATCTCTATGTAATTTCCTTAAGGGAAATCACAGAATGATTGCTTAATTATTAAAGGCCTGTACCCCATTTGGGGCACAGGCCTTTTTGCATTTGTCCATGTCCTTTTTAGTCTCTTTTTCTTGACAAATCCTCTTCCGGTGCTATAATGACAATTGCTTTTCTTCGGAATGCCGACAGTTCGTTTGTACCATCCTGTCGTTAAGTAAAACCAGGACTACATACAAATTTAATATTGTCTCGTTGCAATATTGTTGGATGTGGTGCTGTTTTGCAGCACTTTTTTATTTTATAAGGAGTTTATTGCAATGAGCAAAAAACAGACGGTCGTCTCGTCCTCCCCGAGCATCTCAAAAACCTTTCTCATCGTAGCGGTGTGCTACGTAACCTGCCTTCTTCTTTCCAATCTGATTGCGGGAAAGATGTGGGCAGTGTCCTCCTCCGTTACTCTGCCTGCCGCCGTTATTCTTTTCCCCGTAACCTATATCTTCGGAGATATCTTCACGGAGGTTTACGGCTTTAAGAAGGCAAGAATCATCATCTGGCTCGGCTTTGGCTGCAGCTTCTTTGCCGTACTCATTTATCTTCTCACAATCGCCCTGCCTCACCCCTCCTTCTGGGAAAATCAGGATGCCTACGCTGCCGTTCTCGGCACAACTCCCCGCGTTGCTCTTGCCTCTTTTGTGGGATATCTTTTCGGTGAGTTTTCAAACTCCGTTGTTCTTTCAAAGCTCAAGGTTGCAACAAAGGGAAGACTTCTCTGGGTACGCACCATTCTCTCCACCCTTGTGGGTGAAGGCTTTGACAGCATTATTTTCATTGTCATTTCCTTCTGGGGAACAATGGACAATGCAACCGTTATGAATATGATTCTCTTCCAGTACCTTTTTAAGGTCGGCTATGAGGTCATCTTCACTCCCGTAACCTATGCCGTCGTTGCTTTCTTAAAGCGTGTTGAGGGCATCGACACCTACGATTACAACATCAAATATCACATTCTGAAGGGATAATAATTACTATGAGAGAAAAAGAAGGATTAACTCAGCTCGGAAGTCAGGGCACAAAATACTCCATGGACTATAATCCCGGAGTTCTTGAGCGCTTTTCAAACAAGCACCCCGGAAATGATTATTTTGTTAAGTTCAACTGCCCCGAATTTACAAGCCTTTGCCCCATAACCGGTCAGCCCGACTTTGCAAACATCATCATCTCCTATGTTCCGGACGAGTATCTTGTTGAATCAAAATCCTTAAAGCTCTATCTGTTCTCCTTCCGCAATCACGGTGATTTCCATGAGGACTGCGTCAACATCATTATGAAGGACCTTGTTGCCCTTATGAATCCGAAATATATTGAGGTCTGGGGCAAATTCCTTCCCAGAGGCGGTCTTTCCATCGACCCCTACTGCAATTACGGAAAGCCCGGTACAAAATGGGAGGATGTGGCCTTTGACAGAATGGCCCATCACGATATGTACCCCGAAAATGTAAATAACAGATAAAAAAAGACAGTACCCTTAAATTCGGGGTACTGTCTTTTTTAATATCTCAGGTCATTATAATAGGCAGGTCCTCTGCGAGGACAAGCTCAAGAAGAGCCTGAGCAATGTCACTGTCGTATTTATCGCTCATGGAAAGAAGCTCCTCCGCCGCCGCTATCGGAGTTTTAACAGAGGTTTTATAGGTTCTAAGAGAGGTCATTGCATCAAAGCTGTCCGCAACGGCTATTATGCGGCTTTCAAAGCATATTTCATCTCCCTTAAGTCCGTTGGGGTAACCGCTTCCGTCAAGGCGTTCGTGATGCTCTGCAGCTATGGTGGCAATCTTGTTTCCGAATTTCGGCGCAATCAGTCGGGCGGAATAAATCGGGTGCTTTGTCATCAGCTTATACTCCTGATCGGTAAAAGCACCGGGCTTATTCAGAACATCAATGGGAATATAAATTTTTCCCACATCGTGGAACATGGACGCAGTTGTAAGGTCATTGAAGGCAGAGCTGCCCGGATTGAGTTTTCTTAAAATGGCAAGAGAGTAGTTCATAACATTGATGCTGTGGCGGTAGGTATAGGAATCCTTGGCATCAACCATTTTCATAAGCTCCGAGAGATTTTCATGGAAGTCCACTATGCCCTCAAAGACTCCGGAGTTTGCAACATAAAGAAGCCTTGTATTCTCAATTGCATTAATGGCGAGGTCCTCTTTAAGCTCCGATACATAGAAGCTGTCCCCCTCGGAAAGCTCAACAAGGCCCTTGTCACT
>JAKSPP010000150.1 GCA_024404735.1 Oscillospiraceae bacterium
GTTCTTTACAGTTATTTGTACAGTAATTCTTGCGGTAGTTGCCCTTTTAATCGGCGGAGGTCTCTCCCTTGTTGCTTCCTCCAATCCCGACGGCCTTGAGTGGTCCATGGAAAAGGTTGCCGGCACAGCGGAGCTTGAGGCCGAGGGTGGCATTTACGAGGCCGCTTCAAAAACTCAGGAGGCAACGGCTCTCCTTCCCGACTACGCCTTTAAGGATTCCGAGAGTGCCATGGGAACAAGCTTCTCCGGTATCGTCGGCAGTCTTGTTGTGGTCGGTGTATGCGTGGGTGCCTGCTACGCCTTCAACTTTATGAGAAAGAAAAAAGCAAAATGAGCAAAATAGACAGCGCAATTTCCGAAATACACGCTCTTGACAAATCTGCGGAAAGAAGCCAGTGGGTGAACGATATTCACCCACTGGTTAAACTGCTTTTAACACTTCTGTTTATTTTTATAACAGTGTCCTTTCCCAAGTACGAGCTTCTGGGCACTGCGGGTATGATTCTCTATATTCTGCCCCTTTTCATCCTGTCGGAGCTCTCCTTTTTACGCTGTATTAAGAGAATTGCCATTGTCCTTCCCCTTATTCTTGTGGTGGGCATCGCAAACCCCATTCTGGACAGAGTTCCCATAAGTCTTTTCGGCATACATATGACGGCAGGTGTCCTTTCGATGCTTACCCTGATGCTGAAGGGTATCTTCGCAGTCCTTGCCTCATACATCCTCATCGCAAGCACGGGAATCGAGAAAATCTGCTATGCCCTCAGGCTTCTTCACGTTCCGAGAATTATGGTAACCCAGCTTATGCTGACCTACCGCTACATAAGTGTTCTGATGAGTGAGGTAAGCCGCATAACCTCGGCCTACTCCCTGAGAGCTCCGGGGCAGAAGGGCGTTCATTTTAAGGTCTGGGGCTCCCTGACCGGACAGCTCCTTTTAAGGAGCATCGACAGGGCGGATACAGTCTTCGAGAGTATGACCCTCCGGGGCTACAGGGGCGATTTTGATTATGTGGGAGGAAAGGTCTCCTTCGGCTTTAAGGACGGGGTCTTCCTTGTTTTCTGGATTGCCGTCTTCCTTCTCCTCCGTTTTAAGCCCGTCTTTGTATATCTTGCCTCAAGGGGCTGAATGAAAAGAGGTTTGTTATGAGTCACATTCATATTGACATAGAAAAGCTCTCCTTCTCCTACGATAAGGACAGGAGGATTCTGGATAATATCTCCCTTCAAATCGGCGAAAACGAGTCTGTGGGTCTGGTTGGCGCAAACGGCGTCGGCAAGTCAACGTTGCTGAAGCTTCTCGTTGGCCTCAATACGGGCTTCGAGGGCAATATCCGCATTGAGGAAATCCCCGTAACAAAGAACACTCTGCCACGTATAAGAGAAAAGCTCGGCTATGTCTTTCAGGACTCCGACAGCCAGCTTTTTATGTCAACTGTTTACGAGGATGTTGCCTTTGGGCCCCGCAACTACGGTCTTCCCTCGGAGGAGGTTGACAGAAGGGTTATGGATGCCCTCCGTATGACGGGTATTGAGCACCTTAAGGACAAGCACGTTTATAAGATGTCCGGGGGCGAGAAGAAGCTTGCCTCCATCGCAACCATCCTTTCAATGACTCCGGATATCATCCTGATGGATGAGCCCTCCGTTGCCCTTGACCCCCAGAACAGAAGAAAGCTCATTAATATCCTCAATTCCTTCACCCATCTCAAAATAATCGCCTCCCACGACCTTGATATGATTCTCGATACCTGCTCCCGAACCGTCCTTATGTCCGGCGGCAGAGTAATCTTCGACGGCAAAACCGAGGAGGTTCTCTCAAATAAAGAGCTCCTTGAGGCAAACGGTCTGGAACTCCCTCTCTGTATGCAGAGAAGATAAGGCTAAATAAAAAATACTGCCGGTACATTCCGTACCGGCAGATTTTCATATCATATAATTGTAAGCTCCTTCGGTGCCCTTGTGAGGTTTTCGTTTCCGTCCTCTCTTATGAGTATCATATCCTCGATTCTGACGCCGAATTTTCCGGGCAGGTAAATTCCCGGCTCTGCGGTAACCACAACCCCTGCGGGCATAGGCTTTTTGTTGGAGGGGGAGGCTGCGGGTGCCTCGTGAATCTCAAGACCAAGGGAGTGACCGAAGCCGTGTCCGAAGTAAGCCCCGTAGCCTGCGTCTGCAATAATATCAGCGGCCGCCATATGGATGTCGCAGCCCGTAACCCCGGCCCTTGCGATGGCAATTCCGGCCTTCTGTGCCTTAAGAACCGTTTCGTAAACCTTCTTCATTTCCTCGCTTGCCTCACCTACGGCAACGGTTCTGGTCATGTCGGAGCAGTATCCGTTGAGAAGGCAGCCGAAGTCCATTGTAACGAAATCGC
>JAKSPP010000151.1 GCA_024404735.1 Oscillospiraceae bacterium
AAGGGCTATTTCCTTCTCCTCCCCCTCGGGAAGGGAAATATCGCAGAGGCCTGACTTAAGCGCAGATGCTGCTTTATCCGCATCCACATTAAACATAACCCTGTGAATGGGCTCAAAGCCTATGGCCTCGTCATGGATATTGACAAGCTCGACGAGAGCATAACGGGATGGGTCATATTCTGCCGCTTCCCTTCCAAGCTCCTCGATTTTCTTGACTCTGCACAGCTTTGCCGTTGCAAGGGAGTGGTTTCCGTCGCCCATTGCGAAAATAACGGGGGCAAGGCCTCCGAATCTCTCGCGGAGCTTATCCTCCGAGTACATTTCCCCTGTAAGGGCCTCAAAGCTGTCTGCCTTTTCTCCGGAAATTTCAAAGCCCCTAATGTGTCCGCCTCCAGCAAGAAGGTCGCAGTCATAGGAGGGTGTCTCGCCCTCGGAGAGCTTTTCCATAAGGGAGTTTATTTTTCCCTCGGGGTCATCGTAGAAAACGAGGATATGAGGAAGCTCCAGAGGGGCATCCTTTCTTATTGCAAGGCGGGGCGGCAGACGGGACTCTATGGTCCCCTCCGTGCATCTGACGGGGGAAGCGGAGCCGGCCTTATAGTCATAGGCATCAAGGTCAAGTGCGCCCACAATACCTCTTCTTACCTTTCCGGAGGGAAGGGTTCTCTTTACAAAGACATAGCTGTCCGGAAGGACTGTGAAGACATCCTGACGGAGGTATTCGCCCATAACGGAATTAATCTCCTCCGCCTTTTTTGCGTTGTCAACGGTGCTCAGATAAACCTCGGGAAAGATGATGTTAAGGGCAGAGGGACAGCCCTTTGTTTCCTCAGACAGCTTCTCCCAGTACTCGGGGGAGGATGTAAACTGGTCGCAGGCTATAACCGCCCACTTTTCGGGATTGGATTTCGGAAGGAGGATTTCCGCACGCTTGAAAATCTTATTCATAGAAACAACCTCAGCTGAGCTTAATAAGCCCCTTGTCCAGAATCTTCTGAAGAGAGAGCATAATACCCGTTTTGGCATTGTAGAAGGTAAGACCGCCCTGGAAATAAACACTGTAGGGCTCTCTCATGGGGCCGTCGGCGGAAAGCTCAATAGATGAGCCCTGAACAAAGGCGCCGGCAGCCATAATAACATCGGCATCGTAGCCGGGCATGGGGGCAGGAGTGGGCTTGACGTAGCTGTCAACGGGGGCACCTGCCTGAATTCCCTCACAGAAGGCGCACAGGGCCTCACCGCTTCCCAGACGGACTGCCTGAATAATATCGAAGCGGGGCTCGTCTCCTGCGGGGAGAACCTCAAAGCCCAGACTCTCATAGAGCTTTGCGGCGAAAATTGCGCCCTTTACAGCGCCGGCCGTTACTGTGGGGGCAAGGAAGAAGCCCTGATAGAGGCTGCGCTTTACATCAAGGGAAGCGCCGACCTCCTGACCGAGTCCGGGGGCGGAAAGGCGGTAGCCGCAGCGCTCCACAAGGTCCCTTCTTCCGGCGATATAGCCGCCGATGGGGGCAAGACCGCCGCCGGGGTTTTTGATAAGGGAGCCGACTATCATATCCGCACCGAAGGAGGAGGGCTCATAGCGCTGAACAAACTCGCCGTAGCAGTTGTCAACCATGCATATTACGTCGGGCTTGATGCTCTTGCAGAAGCTTATGAGCTCACCTATTCTCTCGCAGGAGAGTGTGGGACGCATTGCATAGCCCTTGGAGCGCTGAATTGTAATAAGCTTTGTGTTGGGCTTGATTTTCCTTCTTATGCCCTCAAAGTCGAATTCTCCGCCGGGAAGAAGCTCCACCTCGTCGTAGCTTACGCCGTACTCTGCAAGGGAGCAGGCAGAGGGTCTTATGCCTATAACCTCTTCAAGGGTGTCATAGGGTCTTCCCACGGGGGAAAGGAGCTCATCACCGGGCAGAAGGTTTGCGGCGAGTGTGTCGGCAGGTGCATGGGTGCCGCAGTCAAGCTGGGGGCGAACCAGTGCCGCCTCTGTTCCGAAGGCATCGGCATAAACTCTCTCGAGAGTATCACGGCCTGTATCGTCATAGCCGTAGCCGGTTGAGCCGGAGAAGCAGTTGGCATCAACTTTGTTCTTCTGCATTGCAATCAGAACCTTGGCCTGATTGTACTCCGCAATTTCATCTATTTCATCAAAGCGGGACTTAAGGGAGGCGATAATCTTTTCGGAGTATTCGTAAACCTCTTTGCTTATTCCCATACTTTCGTAAAGCTTCTGCATTTATGTATATCCTTTCGGGAATCTATTAATTTTGGCTGAATTTTATTATTTTCCCTTTTTGAGATACTGATCTG
>JAKSPP010000152.1 GCA_024404735.1 Oscillospiraceae bacterium
AATCTCCGAGGAGCTTAAAAAAGCGGGAGGGGACAGAAAAATCTATTTTGTTGCCGCCAGCAAGATGAACGATGCAGAGAGAGTCAGGGCTGCGGTTAATACGGGCGTACTCTATGCCTGCGGCGAAAACAAGGTTCAGGAATTTCTTGAAAAGGAGCCTCTGGGTGCATACGAGGGCGCCGAGAAGCATTTTATAGGTCATCTTCAGACCAACAAGGTTTCCAAAATAGTCGGAAGGGTAAGTCTTATTCAGTCTGCCGGAAGCGAGCACCTTCTTGAGGAAATAAGCAAATGCGCAGAGAAAAAGGGCATCGTACAGGACTGCCTTATAGAAATAAACATAGGGGGAGAGGAGCAGAAAAGCGGTATCCCCCCCCATGAGCTCCCGTCACTTCTGGAAGAATGCTCCCACATGGGCGGAGTCAGAATAAGAGGACTTATGTGCATTCCTCCCGTTTGTGAGGAAAATGGAGGAAATCTTAAATATTTCCAAAAAATGCACAAGCTTTTTGTTGACAATTCGACTAAAAAATACGATAATGTATTTATGGACTTTCTGTCCATGGGTATGTCGGACGATTATCTTGATGCTGTTTCCTGCGGCGCCAATATGGTCCGAATCGGCTCTTCCCTTTTCGGGAAGCGCAATTACGCAACATAATATACAAAACCGCAGGGGCAGGGAAACCGGGCCCCGGCATTGGGTTTTTAAATATTCTATTATCAGCAATTATAAGCAAGGAGTCGGAAAAATATGGCTTTAAAGGATTTTTGGAGCAGCCTGAAGGACCTGACAAGAGGTGCAGACTATGACTATGAGGAGAGCGATTACGATTACGATTACGCCGAGACCTCTTCCTCCGCTGCATCCGCATATCAGGCTGAGCCTGCTCATTCCAATCCCTTTGCGCAGACCGAGGAGAGAAATAACCCCTTCACGGCCCGCAGAGCAAGGGAGACGGCATCTTCCACCGGACCTGCAGTAAGAAGCAATATGACAATGCGCACTCAGGCACAGGTTGTTCTTCTTAAGCCGGACAACTATGAGGCCTCTGCCGCACAGATAGTAAACTATTTCCGTGAAAACCGCGTTGTGGTCTTTGACCTTGCGGGCACCACAGGAGCAACCGCAAGAAGACTTTTAGACTTCGTTGCCGGCGCCTCATACTGCCTTGAGGGAAAGCTTAAGTGCGTCTCCGGCCGCACCTATCTTCTCATCCCCAAGAATGTGGAGCTCACCTCCGACAGTCTGGATGACCTTACAGGCGGCAGCCTTTTCGTTGAGAATATCGATTGATTTTACCCCACGATTCACATAAATAATTAAGAGAAGAGGTAACATAGATGATTAGCGTTCAGGAAATTAACGAGAAAGTATTCGAGAAAGCGGTTTTCGGCGGCTACGATATGGCCTCCGTTGACGATTTCCTCCGCCAGATTGCCGAGGATTACACCACCCTCGCAAAGGAAAATGCAACCCTTAAGGCAAAGATGAGAGTCCTTGTCTCCAAGGTTGAAGAGTACAGAGAGAACGAAGAGAGCCTTCAGAAGGCCGTTCTTTCCGCTCAGCGCCTGGGCGGTATGATTGAGAAGGAAGCCAGAGAAAAGGCAGAGGAGATAGTCTCCAAGGCTCAGGCCGAGGCAGATGCCATTACGGCCGGCTCCCGCATCCTCATAGAGACAGAAGAGGCAAGAATGGCATCTGCAAAGCAGGCCTCCTCCTCCTACATCGAGAGCATGAGAACTCTCTGCCAGAGACAGCTCCAGTTCCTTGATAGAGTATCCTCCGCTGAGTTTGACGAGAGATTCAAGGCAGAGAAGTCAAAGCCCGCTCCCGCCCCCGTACAGGCTCAGCCCGAGGTTGTTCACGAGACCGTCAAGACCATCGAGGAGTCCGTTGCCAGAGCGGCTATGGAGCCCGATGAAACCGTCCGCACCTACATCCCCGCATCCGGTGATGCATATCCCGAGCAGAATACACGCCCCTTTAAGCCCGTTGAGTCTGCGGCTTACGCCGAGCCTGCAGCCTATGCCGCTCCCGAGGAGTACACCCAGAGATACGATATCGGCGAATAATCTGACAATTAATACAAGGATTTAAGGATATAACAATGTCAAAGGATTTTAACCAGACTCTTAATCTGCCGAAGACAGATTTCCCCATGCGTGCCTCTCTTCCCACAAGAGAGCCCGAAATGCTCGCAAACTGGGAGAAGAACGATGTTTACGGCGAAATGCTCAAGAAGAACGAGGGCAAGCCGCTTTTCTCCCTTCATGACGGCCCTCCCTTCTCCAACGGAGACCTTCAT
>JAKSPP010000153.1 GCA_024404735.1 Oscillospiraceae bacterium
GAGTCTGCCGGAAGCCGTCGCGGCGAGGCCGAGGGCAAGTGAAAGGGAGGCCTTGAAGCTCTCTCCTCCGGAGAGATTTCCGACAGGGCGGGTGTGCCCTGTCCAGTTATCCACGACCTCAAGGTCAAGGAAGTTGCCCGACTGCTTTCCTATGCTGCCCTCCTGACGTCTGAGCTCATACTGATTGTCGCTCATGGGAAGAAGGCGCTTGTTGGCGGCGTTGATTATTCTGTCAAAGCCGGAGGCCTGAACATACTGCTCAAGGGTAATCCTTCCGTTTCCTGTCTGACCCGAGGTAAGCCTATACAGTCTCTCATATATGGCGGTCAGCTTAGACTCCGAGGCATATTCTCCCTGTTTATCCCTCATGGAAGAGAGCCTTCTCTTATTTTCGGAGCACCGTGCCGAGATGCTGTTTTTCTCTTCGGCAACAGCCTCTCTCTCGCCTCTGCGCTCTTCTCTCACGGCAATAAGGGCATCGATATCCGCAGGTGCTTTTCCCACGGCATTTTTTCTTGCCTCATCGAGCCTTGCCTCAACTGAGCCAAGGGAAGATCTGTACTCCTCCGTTTCGGTTTTAAGTCTAACGGCTTCCTCTTCTGAAATAAGGCAGGCTCTGTAAGCGTCTGCGTCCGCAAAGCCCGAGGCTTTAACCGACTCGTTAAATAAGACCCCGGCCCTCTCACTTTCCTCTTCGGCGGCTATACGGCTATCTTTAAGGGAGGCAATTCTGCCCCTTATTTCGGAAAGAGCCTTCTCCTTATCGTTTTTGAGGGCTGCCGATTTTTCCGTCTCGCCGTTTATTTCATCTGTTGTTTTTCCGAGGGCCTCAAGTGCCTCGTCCGCTTCCTTAAGGCAGGTATAGGGAAGGGCCGAGAAGGCTTCGAGCTTTGCCCTTGCCTCTCTCAGATTAAGCTCTGCCTCGGTTTTTTGAGAGGCTATTTCTCTTCCTTTGTCCTGAAGAGCTTCCGTCTCCGCACCTGCGGCAGATGCAAGGGCTTTTCTGCAGCCTTCAAGCTCATCGCAGAGGGCGGAAAGGGCGGAAAGCTCATCTGTCAGCTTCCTCTCGTAATCACCAAGGGCACTGTACTGTCCCTCAAAGGCGGAAATAAGCTCTGTGGCGCTTTTTCCGTCCGTATCATATGCAAAGGGCTCTTTTTTAAGGAGCACCGAAAGACCGCTTCTGAGATATTCTTCCGCAGACCCGAATTCACTGCTCGCCTCTGCCGCTGCCCTTGATGCATTTTCCCTTTCCTGTCTTGCCTTTTCCTCTGCATCAAGAAGCTTTTTTACATCCTCCTCCGAGACGCTGTCTTTTGTGAGGCAGGCGGGGGCGGGATGGTGGGTTGAGCCGCAGACAGGACAGGGACAGCCGTCGCTAAGCTCCCTTGCAAGAAGCCCTGCCCTGCAGGAGTCGAGGATTTTTTCGCCTGTACGTCTCCTGCCCAGGGCCTCATCATAGGCCGCATCCGCAGTTTTGTATTCATCCTGTCGGACACCCAGTGCAGCTTTTCTTTCTCTGTAAGCTTTAATATAACGTTCGGAATAAAGCTTCGCTTCCTGCTTCAGGGTCATAAAAGCATCGTACTTTTTATCGAGGATATGCTTTTCCTCCGGCTTTTCCTTAAGCTCCTCACTGCGCCTCTTTAGCGCCGAAATTCTCTCCCTGAGGGCCTGCGCCTTTTTTGCATGCTCCTCTTCGGATTTTCTGAGTACATCAAGTTTTTTAACGCACTCTTCGGCAACAAGGGAAAGCTCATCTCTCAGGGCATACTTATCCCTGTCCCCTTCGATTAAAAGGGCGGCGGCCTTAAGCTCCTCTGCCTCAGGGACACGAAGAAGAGCCTTTTTGTATCGCTCTTCGGCAGAAGCAAGGTCAGCTTCCCCCTTCTTTTCCTCTTCCTCGCAAAGCTTAAGCTTAGCCTCAAGGTCTTTAAGTGAGGCCAGCCTGCTTTCAAGCATCTCCTCCGAGGGCTTTACTCGGCGGGCATTTTCCGCCCTTTCAAGGCTGAGGGAAAGAGCATCCATAAGGGGCTTTTTATCAAGGAGGCTTCGTTTTTCCTCCTCAAAATCCATAAGCCTTTTAATAAGAACATTATCGTTTTCCGCTTTCGTTACGGCCTCTGCCGCCTGAGAGTAAAGCCCATCGGCCTTTATATACCGGCCTTCCGCTTCGGAGTAAAAAGCCTCGTCCTCGAAAATAATCTTCTCTGTT
>JAKSPP010000154.1 GCA_024404735.1 Oscillospiraceae bacterium
AGGCCCTGTCCGGTGAAGACTGCAGAGAAGGTATCTGCGCGATTATCAGCGTAAAGCTCGAGGATGCTCAGTTTGAAAGCCAGACAAAGGCAAAACTCGGAAATTCCGATGTAAGAGCTCTTGTGGATAGCACGGTAACCACAAGACTTACCGAATATTTTGAAGAAAATCCCTCTACCGCCAGAGCAATTCTGGAAAAGGCAATGGCCGCATCCAGAGCAAGAGAAGCGGCAAGAAAGGCCAGAGAACTCACAAGAAGAAAGGGACTTCTCGAGGGCTCCACACTCCCCGGTAAGCTTGCGGACTGCCAGGAAAGAAACGCGGCGCTCACAGAGCTCTATCTTGTTGAGGGAGATTCCGCCGGAGGCTCCGCAAAATCCGGAAGAGATTCAAAGTTCCAGGCAATTCTTCCCCTGAGAGGAAAGGTCCTCAACGTTGAAAAGAGCCGTCTTGACAAGGTTTACGGAAACGTTTCGCTTATACCGATCATTCAGGCCCTCGGATGCGGCATCGGCGAGGACTTTGACATAAGCAAGCTCAGATACGGCAAGATCATAATAATGGCCGATGCCGATGTCGACGGTTCGCATATCAGAATACTTCTCCTTACATTCTTCTTCAGACATATGAAGCAGCTCATCGAGGACGGACACATATTCCTCGCTCAGCCTCCTCTTTATAAGGTATACAAGAGAGGTCGCTCAAGCGGAGAAAAATATGCTTTCTCCGATGAAGAAAGAGATATCCTTATTGCCGAGCTCGGAACAAACGGCGTAGAGGCCGAAAGATACAAAGGTCTCGGTGAAATGGATGCCGAGCAGCTTTGGGAAACAACAATGGACCCCGAAAAGAGAACTCTGAGAAGAGTAACAATAGAGGATGCCATTGCAAGCGATGCTACCTTCTCGCTTCTCATGGGCGATAAGGTTGAACCCAGACGCGTATTCATAGAAGAAAACGCAAAATATGCGGAAAATCTTGACATCTGATAGTATTTTCGCATGAAATTTGCCGTATTATCGTTAAATCCGGGAATTGACAGGGTTCTTTATCTGAATAATCCCATGAATCCGGGACACATGAACCGTGCATGCAGAAGCGTAACCTCACAGGGCTCAAAAGGAGCTAATGTTGCGATTATGCTTAAGCGACTCGGTTTTGACGTAACATATTATTCATTTACAGGCGGTCTGTACGGAAGTCTCTGCGAGGAGATTCTGAATAAAGAAGGTATAGACTGCAAATACAGAAAAGCGGCCTGCGGAATCCGGGTAAACACTAAGGTTATAGACGGAAACGGCGTCTGCACAGAGCTTAACGAAAAGGGCGGGCCCGTCACAAAGGAAGAGCTTGAGGGTTTGCTGGAAGATTTCCTCAAGGACAGTGCGGAAACCGTATTCATGTGCGGAAGTTTTCCACAGGGTGTGGAAAAAGATGTGTATAAGTCACTTATCCGTGTGGAAAAAGAACTGGGACACAATGTCATACTGGACTGTGACGGAGAGGCTATGACACAAGGTATTGTGTCCGGACCCGACATTATTAAACCAAATATTGATGAGCTCATCATGCTCTTAAAGAGTGTGGGAATGTGCAAAGACCTTCCGGACGAAAGTGGAAAAGACACGGAGAGCACCGAAAAGGCATGTGGAAAACTTGCCGAACGGTTCGGTGTGGGCCGAGTAATTTGCACACTTGGGGAAAACGGAGCTGTGGAAAACAGTCTTTCGTCATCAGACGGAGAAGCTCCGAAGGCCGGAGACGGAATATATGTACCGGCATATAAATCAGAACTCTTAGGCTTTTCCGGCGCGGGAGACTGCTTCCTGGCAGGCTTCGGTGCCGCGGTATACGGCATGGGAATGAGCGATTACGATGCGCTTGAGTTCGCATCGGCCTGCGGTGCAGCAAAGGTAAGATTGGAAGGCACAAGGCTTCCCGAAAAAAAAGAGATACAAACCATTTACGGAGACATAAAAAATGGATCACAAGAACGAAACAAACGTTGATCTTTCCTTCCCTAATCAGAAGATAGTCAACATAGAGATGGACCGCGAGGTAAAGAATTCATTCATAGAATATGCTATGTCAGTTATTACCTCAAG
>JAKSPP010000155.1 GCA_024404735.1 Oscillospiraceae bacterium
CTGGCACCTTTTTTTTCTATGTCCGCCAGGATACGGGATATTTATTTTTTAAGGCCTCTGCCAGTTTTTTGATGAGGGGGTATGCCGCCTCACCCGTGGCAATGGAAAACTCGTTTATTACGGGAGGGTCTGAATAATCCAGAGCCATCAGAAATTCCTTTTCAAGAAGCCGCAGCATTCCGACGCCGTTTTCAAGCTGTGTATGCTCCTCATAGAAGCTGTCCGGAGGAAGCTCCCTTTCGGACTTGAGGTAAAACTCGTCGGAGCAGAATACAAGCCTTGTTCCGAGCTCCTTCACGCACTCATCACCGAAGGCGTTAACCCTGTCCAGAAGCTCCCCTGCCGTTTCCCTTGTGTAGGGATGAAGCTCGGGAAGGCCCTGCCTGTGGGCTGTAAGCCCAAGAGGAACAACGGAGATGCTGTGAACGGCGGGGAAAAGAGCCTTAAGGTCACGGAGAGTTCTGAGTATTGCCTCGCCGTCGTTTATTCCCGGGCAGGATACTATCTGGCAGTTCATAACAATGCCTGCGGAGGCAAGCCTTCGCATAATATCGTAGCAGCGGCCTGCGAACTTATTCTTCAGCATACTGCAGCGAAGCTCGGGGTCTGTTGTATGGACGGAGATATTGACGGGGCTTATTTTAAGGGCAATGATTCTCTCAATCTCCCTGTCGGAAAGATTCGTAAGAGTAATATAGCAGCCCATGAGAAAGCTCAGTCGGGCATCATCGTCCTTGAAATAAATCGTCTTCCGCATTCCCGGAGGATTCTGGTCAATAAAGCAGAAAACGCAGTTATTTGCGCAGGAGCGGGGGGCATCCATAAGATAGTCCTCAAAATCGAGGCCCAGATCCTCGCCCTCTGCCTTGCGCACACGAACCGTTTTCTCTTTTCCGTCGGGCCTTAAGAACTTAAGCTTAAGCCTTGCCTCGTAGGTGTAGAACTTGTAATCCAGAACATCCTTTACAGGGTGCTCATTAACGGAAATAAGCTCCCAGCCGGGGGCAACCTTCCGTGAAAGCCTACTATCGGAATTTACACATTTTACCACATTTTTCATAGATAATAAAGTACTTTATTTTAAACTTTTTATTACAAAACCGTTACAAAAAAGAAAAGATGGAGGCATGCGACACGCTGCCTCCATCTCCGAAATTTACTTCATTCTGCGTCAACGTTGATGACCTGACGCCCATTGTACATGCCGCAAGCCTTGCAGGCACGGTGGGGCAGATGATATGCGCCGCAGTTGGGGCACTCAACTATGCCGGGAGTCTCGAGCTTCCAAACGGAAGAACGTCTCTTATCGCGTCTTGCTTTTGAAGTTTTTCTCTTGGGTACTGCCATGATGACACCTCCTGAAATTTGGATGAGCTGAGGGACGAAATTCCCTCGGGAAACAGCAATGTTATTCCTCGCCTGTAAGCAGGCTGCCTAAGACAGCAAGCCTCGGGTCGAGGGGTTTTGTGCAGGCGCAGGGGCCGAGATTAAGATTCTTTCCGCAATCGGGGCATAGGCCCTTGCAGTCCTCGGAGCAGAGATATTTCATATCACCCTCGAGGATGAAGTAGTCCTCCAGAAGCTCGGTAATTTCAATTCCGTCACCGGAAAGAGCGTAAACATCGTTTCCCGTCTCCTCCGATTCTTCGAAATCGGCAGCCAGAATAAGCTCGGGCGCCAGTTCGAAATCCTTTCTGAAGGTCTCGCCGCAGCGGTCGCAAATGCAGCTTGCACTTGCGGATATCTTTGCCCGCAGCGTCATAACACCTGCCGAATTGGTAACCGTGCCCTCTGCAAAGGGTGCAGAGACAAAGGAAGATATTGCGGGATTAATAATGACCTCCTCGGATAAATCCGTTCTGAAGGAAGCCTTTGCCCCCGGAATCTCTATTACCTTGCTTAAATCAAGCCACATTGGTTACACTCACTTTCGGGCAAGCGAAAATCAGCCACTATCTAACAGTCGCTGAAACATTATAGACGAATAGTAAGTTATTGTCAATAGAAAATTATTTTTTCTTTGACT
>JAKSPP010000156.1 GCA_024404735.1 Oscillospiraceae bacterium
TTTCTTCCTTATATTCTTCAGAGCGCTTTTTGAGCTCCTCCTCATTCTTTTTCATCAGCTTCGGAAGCTCTTTGAGCCGCTTCTGATCTGCCTTAAACTGTTTTTTGCTTGCTTCGTATTCCTCTGTCCGTGCTTTGCGCTCCTCTTCATCCGCACGGATCCGGAGAGCTCTCGCTTTTATTTCATCTGTGAGTTTGCCCTTAGTGAAACTCTTGAGCTCCTCATCCAGCTCTAATTGAACCTCATTGAGTGATCTTTCGTATTCTTTAACCTGCATCTGCAGATCCGCCTTGGCCTTTTCCAGCACGCCGTTCTTGAAATCGGAGAGAGCCTTCTCGTCATTGGCCTTTGCCATGGCCTGCGAGGGGTTGATCACATCGAAGCCCCGTCCGCCTTTCCATTCCTTGTAGTCCATATCCGCGTCGACAGACTTTTTCTCTTCCTGCGGATTCGGCTTCTCTTCTATGATTTTCTTTCCTTTTTCCTGAAGATTCTCCCTGCGCTCATCGAGATTTGCCTGCTGCTCATCAAGCGCCGTCTTCTTTGCCATTATCTCATAAAGGCGATCTTCCGCTTCGCGCTTTGCGAATTTGTGCTTCAACCAGCTGAAAAATCTGAAAGGGCTTGGCTCAGGCTTTGTGAGAGTTGCAATTGCCTCTTTATAAATGAACTCGCCCTTCTCTTTCGCAGCCATTTTTTGCTTCTCGATGTAAGCAAAATCGTAATTGAGGATCTGATCCCGCTTGAAGAGATCCTCAGCTACTTCCCAATCCTTGTCGTCAATTTTCTTACTGTCATCCGTCAGATCTGTCCAAGAAAACTGCAACTTCTGCTTATTTTCATCGTTTACATCCAGCTCGATCTTGTCTTTCGGCATATTTATGACCATTCCTTTCCGTGCCCTGCAAGACCCACAATGACCCTCCAAAAGGAATGGTCATACGTGCCACGCTTTTCATTTGCCGCACAAGCGGAGCGACAAGCCGCCTATCCATTTTCGGCGGATGGCTCTGCACAAGCCCATCCTCTGCTTTGCCATATCGCCAGTCCGTATCTTTTTGCTTACTCCGTCTCTGTCACCAGCGCGGAGACGTACTCCTGCAGGGAGGCCTCCTCCGGGGCCGTTACGACCTTCAACATGTACGGATAGAAAATGTTCAGGAAATCGTTCAGCTCTGTATATTGCGCATAAAACAGCTGCACATTGCTTCCGCTTTTGTCCCGGATGAGCGGAATCGAGGACTCCACGCAAAGCGTTCCCGAGTCGTCCAAATAGAAGACTCCGTTCCGGAAGTTCATGGTGAGCTCGTACAGCTTCTTATTTGCCAGATCTGCACGGATATCCTCTGAGCACTTGGCAAGCATAGCTCTGAGGACCATCCAATCGCTTTTCGGCGTCTCCCGCCGTTCCACGCGAACCTCTCCGATCATATGTGCATCGGGCATTTCGCCGATCCCGCTGACGGTAAACAGCACAGAATCCCGCAAAACCTGCACCTCTTCTCCGGTCCAAAGCGGGAGGGCGGCAATCTTTTCCAACAGTACCTCAACGTATTCCATAGTATGCTCCTTTCGTTACATTCAAAAATATTGTCCGAGCTTTACAGCTTACTTCAACGCTTTTTCATTGCGGTCATCTTCCTGCGCAGTCCTGTGCTCCGCAGGAAGACGACAGATAATAAGATAATAAGATAATAAGATAATAAGATAATAAGATGATAAGATAATAAGTATTCCGTATTAAGGATTATTGCATAGCACTCAAAAACATCAACTTTTTTTGCTTAAAATTGGGGCCCGCCCGGAGTTTGCACTACTTTCATCTGCGCCATCTTCTCCATTTTTTGGGACGCCGTCTGTATCTCTTTGTTCCGTGCGTCTATCGCGGCTTGGGGCTTTCTTCCGTTCTCGATATTCTTCGAAACAGCTTTTATATCCCCGTTCTTTAAGCCGAGCTGTTCCGCCTTCATCTTGTACCTTTGCGCATGCGCCATGGCAGTGCTGAGGT
>JAKSPP010000157.1 GCA_024404735.1 Oscillospiraceae bacterium
TTTCGTCAAAAAAAGGGAGTCCTGCAAAATTTCTCATTTTGCAACACTCCCTTTTAATATTATAGGCTTCTTAAAAGTGTGTCTATTTCCTTCCAGTTACGGCAGCGTGTGTATCTTTCCTCGGGTAGCAGGCAGGAATGATTCCAGGGTCTGTCAAGTACCGCAACTCTTGCCCCGGGGAAAGCGGCAAGATGCTTAAAGGCCTCGGGAGAATCCTCAATTATGAAGTCAAATTCCATTGCATAGAAATCGTCAAGAGAAATTGTAAAGGAGCTGTTTTTAAGGAAGGCATCCCTCCCGTATTTATCGCAGCAAATCAGCCTTATTCCCGAAAGCTTATGTTCATTAAGCCACCTTAGAGAGGTTTCGTAAACACTTGCGGGTCTGCCTGTCATAATAAAAACCTCATGCCCAGCATCAATCCATGAATTGATGGTTTCTGATGCACCGGGTGTTTCCTCAAGGGCCAGAAGGTCTTCATCGGAATGTCCCTTAACCATCAGGGCATTATAGTCTTCTTCATTAAGCCCGAAGGCCTTTCTGAGGTCAAAATATTCTATTTCTTCATAAGGCACGTGAATACCGAGCATTTTTTCGGCAAGAACCGAAAAAAATCTTGCGGTTTCGCAGATTATATCATCAAAATCAATATATATTTTCATTTTTCCTCCGTAAGGACTCAGGATACCTGTGACAGAGATATAATATAACAGAAGGAGAATAATTTCAAGGCGGAAGAAAAAACAAATACCTATTATACATAAAAGTACACCCGTTTGCCTGAGCCTGCAAACGGGTGCAAAAAAGCGCGTTTTCCGGATAGCGGGCCGGAGAGTCGCGGCTATAATATCCCCCCGCCCTTTAGGGAAAGGGCAGGAGTAAGTCATTCCGAAATCGGATATGGCTTTTTATCGCATAATCCGATTTCGGCAATGGGTACTGAATGGATAATATATTATGCTTTGCTATCCTCTTCGAGAGACAGGTCTGAAGGAAGAATATCCTTCATATTTCTGAGGCAGAGAGCAATAGTTGAGGTATTGTGCATAAAAGCGGCAGTTCCGGGAACAACCATACCGGCGATACCTGCAAGAAGGATTGCGGCATTAAGGCTTATTCCTATCTGTGATGTGCTCTTCATTCTCTTCATAAGTCCGTCGGAGAGCTCACGGAGAGCAAGAAGCTTGCGCAGGTCAGAGCCGGATAGAGTTACATCGGCAATCTCGCGGGCAATCTCGGCGCCTTCCTTCATGGCAATGCCGACATCAGCAGCGGAAAGTGCGGGAGAGTCATTAATTCCGTCGCCTATCATTATAACCTTGCGGCCTTCTTTTCTTGCCTTTTCGACATATCCGGCCTTGTCCTCGGGAAGCACCTCGGCATACACCTCTGTTATTCCGGCTCTGGCGGCAATAGTCTTTGCGGTCTGCTCACTGTCGCCCGTCATCATAACAATATGCTTTACTCCGAGTGCCTTAAGCTTTGAAACAACCTCACGGCTGTCTTCCTTAATGGGATCTTCAATCTCTATGACAGCAGCAAGCTTTCCGCCCATTGCAAGGTATAGATGTGAATACTCGTGGGGAAGATTATCGAGGATTGCCTTATCTTCATCGGAATACTCCGTATGCTCATCATCGAAAATAAAGTGGTAGCTTCCGATTACGCAGCGTACACCTCCGATGGAGGAGGCTATTCCGTGGGCAACGATATACTCCGCCTTGGAATGCATTTCCTCGTGGGCAAGGTTCTTTTCCTTTGCGGCCTTTACAACGGCATTGGCAAGTGAATGGGGGTAATGCTCCTCAAGGCAGGCCGCAAGTCTAAGCATCTCGTCTGCATCTCTGCCGCCCATGGGAACAACATTTCTGACAACGGGGCTTGCCTTTGTGAGAGTGCCGGTCTTATCGAATACAATAGTATCTGCAGCGGCACT
>JAKSPP010000158.1 GCA_024404735.1 Oscillospiraceae bacterium
TTTTTCCTCAAGCGTAATGTCTACAGCACCTTCAAGCACATAGAAAAACTCAATGGTCTCCCAGCTGTCGGCAGGGGATATCCATGAGGTTGCCTTCTGGGGGATAAACTGCTCCATAACCTCAAGACCGCTTTTCTGAATAAGAAGCTGGGGCAGCTCAACTGCGCCCGGACGGGGCAGAGGGGTATATGTTTTTTTATTTACGGTTACATTGGCCATAATATTTTCTCCGGAAATACATTTCACAAAAAAATAAAACGCCTCCGCCGAATCCGACGGAGGCACTTACAATCAAGGATTACTTTTTTTCGCCCCCGGGAGGCACAATAACATGAAGGGGATCAATCCGGACAGATATGCCGTCAACGATAAATGTTTCATACTCGCACCTGACATCATATCCGAGAGAACGGACATAACTCTTGCATGACGCGGCAAGAGCCTCAGTGGAAATTATGAGGCAGAGGACATCATTATAAGGAGTTGCCTGAGCGAGTTTTACGGCGGCGGAAATGGCGCAATTTGTTGCTGAAACTGCAGATACTGCTTTATAGTAGCTCGGATCGTGACCCTCATATGCAAAAGCAACTGTGCCCAGAAGAGAGAAAACGAGAGCCAAAGCCAAAAGCATACAGAGCATTCTTTTCATAGGCTTTTACTCCATTCGTAAGTATTGTCAAAAGACCAAAGGCCTTCTTTCTGTTTAACATACTACCAAAAATATATTGTCTTGTCAACAAGATTATCTAACATTTTATTTTTAAATTTGCGTTTTCAGACAATTTTGGATTATTCTGAGAATAAAAAAGCGCAGGCCAAAATGGCCTGCGCAAAGCTTTGATTTAATAGGAGCTCTTTCCGCTGGGAACAACCTTTTCGGGCATATTCCATGCGAAATGGTTTGTGTGGAGAAGATGATGTGACTTCTCTCCGAGGGGGCGGATAAGATACTCACTGTACAGAGCCTGTACATCGGGATTCTCGTGAGAGAAGCGGAGAGGAGCATTCTTATCAAGAGACCAGAGCTTATCGCCACGCTCGCCTGCAAGCTCACAGCCATCGTGGATAGGCTGTCCGCCACCGCCTGCGCAGCCGCCGGGGCAGGCCATTACCTCAACGAAGTCATAGTTTGCTCTGCCTGCCTTGACATCTCTGAGGAGGTTACGTGCATTGCGAAGACCGCTTACAACGGCAACCTTAATATCACCGACACCGGGAATGGAGAAGGTTGCCTCCTTGCGTCCCTCAAGGCCTCTGACATCGGTAAATGCATCGGCATCGGGGTTCTTGCCTGTAATGAGGAAGTAAGCGCTTCTTAAGGCTGCGTCCATAACACCGCCGGTAGCACCGAAGATAACCGCAGCGCCGGTTCCCGTTCCGAGAGGAGAATCAAAGGGAGTTTCCTCAAGGTCATTTACGGAAACGTGCTCGCTTCTGAACAGTCTGACCATCTCACGGGTTGTGAGAACAACATCAACGTCTCTGTCTCCGCAGGCATCACTCATAACCTCAAGCTCGGCCTCGGCCTTTTTGGAGATACAGGGCATAATGGATACAACTACGATATCGTGGGGATCAACACCGATTTTCTCTGCAAAATAGCTCTTTGCAACTGCGCCGAACATCTGCTGGGGGCTCTTGGCGGTGGAAAGGCCGTAGGTGTACATGGGGAACTGGCTCTTGAGGAAGCGAACCCAGCCGGGACAGCAGGATGTAAACATAGGCCACTGATACTTGTCCTTGTGAGTAAAGCGCTCAATAAACTCGCTGCCCTCCTCCATGATGGTAAGGTCGGCGGTAAAGTTTGTATCGAATACGTAGTTAAAGCCGAGATTCTTAAGGGCTGTAACCATTCTG
>JAKSPP010000159.1 GCA_024404735.1 Oscillospiraceae bacterium
AGAGATTTGCAAAATGCTTTGTTCCGGGAGCGCGGGAACAGGTGATGTGAACAAAATCGTTGGGACCGCCTCCCTTGCAGGGGTAGGTGTTTGCGGGTGCAACATCCTCAAGAGGCATTCCGTTTCCAACGCGACGGGGAGGCTTTCCCGTGTTGTAATAAGGCTCCCAGCCGGACCTTCCGAGACCGATGATAAAGTCCTGCATTGCAACCTCGACCTTCTGACCGATGCCCTGAGTTTTTACCTGATAAAGAGCAGCGGTGATGGCAAGGGCAAGTGCCATACCGGAGCCGGAATCGGCAACGGAAACACCGGACTTTATGGGCATATCGGGAAGACCTGTTGCCGATACACAGCCGCCGGTATGTGTTGCGACGGGATCAAATGCGGGATACTCGGCAAAGGGGCTTAGTCTGGAAAAGCCCTTTATTGAGCCCCAGACGATTGTGGGATTGATTGCCTTACAGTCCTCATAGCCGAGTCCGAGTCTCTCAATGGAGCCCGGGCCCATATTTTCGACTATTACATCTACCTTCGGGAGAAGCTTTTTAATAAGCTCGATACCCTCGGGAGATTTGAGATTACAGGTTATGGATTTCTTATTCATATTCATAATAAGGAATCCGTATGTATCTACGCCGGGCTTAACGGCAGAGTATCTGCCAAGCTCGCCTTTTTCCGGTCTTTCGACCTTCCACACCTCAGCCCCCATCCATGCGAGAGATTCAGTGCAGACGGTTCCGGACTCAAACTGTGTTAAATCCAGGATTTTTACTCCTGAAAGGGGTCCATTACCCATTATTAATTACCTCGATATCAAAGATTGTTGAGTTCCTTAACTCTATGGCAGGCAACAACATGACCGCCGCCCATATCCTGAAGAGAGGGGCAGGTCTTGAAGCACTGCTCGGTTGCATAAAGGCAACGGGGAGCAAAACGGCACTTATCCTCGGGATTAATGGGGGATGTAAGCTCGCCCTTGAGGAGAATACGCTCACGGCGGTTTTTAAGAGAAGGAACGGGAATTGCGGAAAGAAGAGCCTTTGTGTAGGGATGAAGTGTCTTCTCAAACAATTCCTTGGTGGGGCACATCTCAACAATCTGACCGAGATACATTACGCAAATGTTATTTGAAATATGCTTGACAACAGAAAGATCGTGAGTGATGAACATATAGGTGAGCCCCTTCTCCTTCTGCAAATCCTGAAGGAGATTAAGAATCTGGGCCTGAATGAGAACGTCAAGTGCGGAAACAGGCTCATCACAGACTATAAGCTTGGGGTTAAGTGCAAGGCCTCTTGCGATGCCGATACGCTGTCTTCTTCCGCCGTCAAGCTCATGAGGATACATTTCGGCATAGCGTCTTGCAAGACCGACTGTGTCCATAAGCTCAAGAACACGGTTTGCGCGTTCTGTTTTATCCGGAATAAGATTATAAATAAGAAGAGGCTCTTCTATCTGCTGCTTTATGCTCATTCTGGGATTGAGGGCAGACATGGGGTCCTGGAAAATCATCTGAATCTGAGGACGCATTTTATTAAATTCCTTCAGATCCATAGAAGCGATGTTCTGACCCTCAAAATTTACTTCACCGGAGGTAGGGTTAACAAGGCGAAGAATTGTCTTACCGAGGGTGGACTTGCCGCAGCCGGACTCGCCTACTATTCCGAGGGTCTCTCCCCTGTTAAGGTTAAAGGATACATCGTCAACCGCATGGAGGACACCGGAGGAGACGTTATAATACTTTTTTAAGTTTTTGACTTCAAGAAGAACGTCGCTCATTTACCTGACCTCCTTATCGGAATTCATAAA
>JAKSPP010000016.1 GCA_024404735.1 Oscillospiraceae bacterium
GAGGCTCTCTTATTCCGAGAAGGTCGAAGCCCGCATTGCAGAAGGCGGAAACGGAATGGAAGAGACTGAAGTAAATGCCTCTGCCGACACCGAAATCGGGAATAAAGCGGATTGACAGAAGGGCGGCCCCGCAAAGCTCGAAGATGGCTGTATATTTAACTATCATCTTTGTAAGAGGCATTATCCCGCCCACGGCCCCTGCGTTTATGCTTTCGACCATAAGCTCACGCTGCTGAAGCCCCATATTCTTTTTCATAAATGTGAAAAAGAGGGTTGCCATCGTCATAAAGCCCAGACCGCCTATCTGAATAAGGCATATTATGACAATCTGCCCGAAGGTCGTCCAGTATGTGAATGTGTCATGAAGTATGAGTCCCGTTACGCAGGAGGCACTGGTTGCCGTGAAAAATGCATCGGTGAAGCTTACGCTTCCGGCTTGCCGCGAGGCAGACGGAATAAGCAGAAGGGCGGTCCCTATCAGTATCATAATGAGATAACCCAAAGCTATGACCTGCGTTCGGGAAAGCCGCCTTAAACGGTTTTTCATGTATGTAAATTCTCCGATAATTTTAGTAATAAAATATTATATCATTTTTTTACATATTAAGCAAATGGTATTTGAATCAAAGAGCCCGTGATATAAAAAAAGGGGACAGGAAAAACCTGTCCCGTCTGATTATGAAGCTTTTTGAAATAGAACTTACATTTCCTCAAGGCACTCGAGAACAAGCTTTGAGAAATAGCCCGATGCCTTCTGTCCCTCGGCAATGACCTCCTCGCCGGAGAGAACCGTGGTGGAAATGCCCGCTGCCATATTTGTAAGTAAAGAGAGACCGAGAATTTCCATGCCGCACTGAACTGCGGCCGTAACCTCGGGTACCGTTGACATTCCGATGGCATCTGCGCCCAGAATCGAGGCTGCTCTTATCTCTGCGGGAGTTTCAAACTGAGGACCTGCAAAATACATATATACGCCTTCACGAAGAGGAATTCCGAGAGACTCTGCCTTCTCCTTTGCAAGCTCTCTCAGCTTCGGAGTATAGGCACTTGACATATCGAAAAAGCGCGGGCCGAATTCTTCTATGTTTTCGCCCCTTAGAGGGCTGTCTGCAAAGAAGCGCATATGGTCCGAGATAAGCATAATATCGCCGATTTTCCAGTCGGGACGGACAGAACCCGCTGCGTTTGTCACGATAAGCTTTCCTGCACCCAGAAGTCTGACTGTGCGAAGAGCATAGGCAACCTCCTCCATGGAATAGCCCTCATAGTAGTGCATACGGCCCTGCATAACAGCAACGTTTTTTCCTCTGATCCTTCCGAAAACAAAGCGACCTGCGTGTCCGGGGGCAGTGGATTTCTTGAAATTCGGGATGCTGCCGTAATCTACAAAAACGGGATTCTCTACAAGGTCTCCGATGAAGCCGAGGCCGGAGCCGAGAATAAGAAGAATGTCGGGGGTAAACTCACCTATAATGCTCTTTATATAGTCGGCACTTTTTCTGTAATCTTCAATCCTAAACATATTTTCACCTGCAAATAAAAAATAAGCTTTTCGTCAAAAACCGGCTGTTTTCCCGAAAAACAATGAAATTATATAACACAATATCCCAAAAATCAAATAATTTTTAACCCCTTCCGGACCGGCGGAAGGGAAGGCGGGAGTCCTCAAAAAAAACTTGAATTATTTCCCGAAAAAGTATAGAATACCCTTTATAATGCAGATGGTATGCTCTGGAGGACTATAACTATGGATACTTTGCAGCTTAAGCTCTTTCTTTCCCTGTCAAAGACGCTGAACTTCACCAAAACAGCGAACGAATTCTATGTTACTCAGCCCACTGTAAGCAACTATGTCAAATCCCTTGAAAGCAGCATAGGGGTAAAGCTCTTAAACCGCGACAGCCACAGCGTATCCCTCACTCCCGAGGGTCAGGAGTTTGTCCGCTATGCAAACAGGCTTATTGCGCTTCAGAATGAGGCAGAGGAGCGTATCCGCAACCTTGCCGGAGGAAGAAGAGGCTTCATAAGAATAGCAATGCTTTCCTCCGCTGCCGCCCTTTTTTCGGAATTTCTCGGGGAATATGCCTCCAAATACCCCGAGGTTCAGGTAAATGTTGACCTCCTTGAGGGCTCTGAGATGATGGAGGCTCTTATCAAAAACAATTACGACCTCTATCTCTGTCATGAGCATATGCTTCCGGAAACAGACAGCATTGCCCATGCGGTTATTTCCCGTGCCCGCCTTACTCTTTTTGTCAATAAGGCAGATGCCCCCGCAATTGATATGAATGACTGGTCATCCCTTTCTCATCTGCGCTTTGTTTCAACTCCCGCAGAGGACTTTACCCTCTCCATGCAGATTAACAAGATGTGTGCAAAGAGAGGCATTTCTCCGGATGTTATCAATTTCTATAACAGGGCGGATATGGCTCTGATTGCCGTTAATTCCGGTGTCGGTGTCGCAATCCTCCCGCCTCAGCTTACGGACTTCTACAAATGCGAAAATGTGGTCGGTCTCCCCATTGAGGGAGATGACGCCAATATCTTTATGGTAATTGCATGGCGTAAGGACAGCGGAAACGATGATGCCCGAAACTTCCTTTCTCTGGACTCTCTGAAAAAACATTTTGACGCAAATAAAGAGGCGGGAATTATATGACGGATGCAAAGGAAATGCCCTCCGTTCTTCGTGATTTTCTTGCATATCACGAGACGATAAAGGGGCATTCTAAAAAAACAAGCGACGAATACTATCTTGACCTGCGCACCTTTTTCCGCTTTCTGAAGCTGAACAGGGGTCTTTGCCCCCGCACCTCGGAGCTGGACGAAATATCCATTTCCGATATCGATATCAATTTCGTGGGCTCCGTTACGCTTACGGAGGTCTATGAATACCTTGCCTTTTTAAGCCGCGACAGGGTTAAAAATCAACGCAGCCGAAGCAAGGAATACGGTCTTTCCGCAAATTCAAGGGCGAGAAAGATATCCTCTATAAAAAGCTTTTACAAATACCTTACAGTCAAGGCAAAGCTTTTAAGCTCAAATCCCGTACAGGACCTGGATTCTCCCAAGGCCCCGAAAACTCTTCCCAAATATCTCACACTGGATGAAAGCCGTGCTCTTCTCAATGCGGTCGACGGAAGGAATAAGGAGAGGGATTTCTGCATAATAAGCATTTTCTTAAACTGCGGACTTCGTGTCAGTGAAATCGTCGGCCTCAACATAACGGATATCAGGGCAGACAGCCTTCGTGTCCTCGGTAAGGGTAGCAAGGAACGCTTTGTGTTCTTAAACGACCTTGCGGCAGCTTCCATTAATGACTATCTTGCTGTCAGAAAGACAATAGACGCTCCCGGAGAGAATGCACTTTTCCTCTCTGCAAGAAAGCAGAGAATGAGCCGTGAAACAGTTCACGCAATGGTGAAAAACACACTTCTCAAGGCAGGGCTTTCCGCAGAGGAATATTCCTGCCATAAGCTCCGCCATACTGCGGCAACGCTTATGCTTCGCAACGGCGTTGATGTCAGAACCCTTCAGGAGCTTCTCGGACATGAAAATCTCAACACAACCCAGATTTACACTCATATAGATAACTCCGACCTTAAAACGGCGGCTCTTGCCAATCCTCTTGCGGATTTTAAGAAAAAGGAAAACTGATACACTTCTATTATGGTTTTTTCAAGTCTTCTGTTTATGTTCATATATCTGCCCGTTGTGCTGCTTGTTTACTATGCTTCTCCGGTCAGATTCAGAAATATATGGCTCTTTATAGTAAACCTCGTCTTCTACGGCTGGGGAGAGCCTGTTTATATTCTTTTAATGCTCTTCTCTATTACCTTCAACTATTTCTTCGGAATAGCCGTCGGAAAATATAAAGGTGAGCAAAAAAAGGCAAAGGTCCTTCTGAAGCTGTGCATAGTACTTAATCTCCTGCTTCTGGGCTTCTTCAAGTACTACGGGCTGTTTGCATCAAGCATAAATGCTCTCGGCCTTATTACACTTCCCGTCCTGTCCCTTGAGCTTCCCATAGGTATTTCCTTCTATACCTTCCAGACCATGAGCTACCCCATTGACGTATACAGAGGGGATGCCGATGTTCAGAAAAACTACATAAGCTTCGGTACCTTCGTTGCTCTCTTCCCTCAGTTAATAGCCGGCCCCATTGTCCGATACAAGGACATTGCCTCCCAGCTCGGCTTCAGACCTACGGGGGCGGAGCAGTTTTCAAGGGGGGTCGAGCGCTTTGCCGTCGGTCTCGGTAAAAAGGTTCTTCTGGCAAACAGTATCGGTGCCCTCTGGGATATTTACTCCGCCTCTCCGGCCTCGGAGCTGACTGTAGTGGGATCGTGGATGGGTATACTGGCCTTTTCACTGCAGATTTATTTCGATTTTTCCGGCTACAGCGATATGGCAATCGGCCTTGGCAAAATGCTGGGCTTTGAGTTTCTGGAAAACTTCAATTATCCCTATATTTCAAAAAGCGCAACGGAGTTCTGGAGAAGATGGCACATCTCCCTCGGCTCATGGTTCAGGGATTACGTATATATTCCTCTCGGAGGAAACCGCTGCTCAAAGGGAAGGCAGTTTTTCAATATTATCGTTGTGTGGGCCCTTACGGGCTTCTGGCACGGGGCCAGCTGGACCTTCCTTTTCTGGGGACTATACTATGCCGTTTTCCTCTGCCTTGAGAAGAGCTTTTATCTTAAAGCCCTTGAAAGGAGCAATGTTCTCGGACATATTTACGGAGTGCTTGTTGCAGTATGCGGCTGGGTGCTTTTCGATATGCCCACTCTCGGCTCGGCCCTCGGATATTACGGCGCAATGTTCGGAATTAAGGCATCCGGCTTCATTTCCGCCTATGATATTTTCTATCTGAAGAGCTATGCTCTTACCCTCGCACTGTCGGTCTTTGCCTGCCTTCCTATCGGCAAAAGGCTTTATTCCGGCCTTTCCGAAAATGCAAGGGCCGTTTTGTCACCCTGCCTTATTCTCATTGTCCTTGTATTTTGCACAGCCTATCTTGTTGACGCAAGCTACAATCCCTTCCTCTACTTCAGATTCTGATTTCATAATTTAGGATATACTATGTCAAAGGATAATAAAAAAACAAAAGCGGCGGGCTTTATTTCCTCTGCGGTGTTTCTTGTCTTTATTTTTGGATTTTTCATCGCCAACCTGATTACTCCGGACAGAAGCTTTTCCGAGCAGGAGAACAAGGTGCTCAAAAGTATGCCCGCCTTCTCATTTGAGTCTCTTTTCAGCGGAAGCTTTACTAAAGAGTTTGAAACATATATCTCCGAGCAGTTTGTCCTCCGTGACAGGTGGATAAGTCTTAAGGCGGAAACGGAGCTTCTCCTCGGAAAGGGGCAGAATAACGGTGTTTTTAAGACCTCCTCCGGAAGGCTTTTAAAGAGCTTTAATTCTCCCTCGGATGCCGAAATTGCCGAAGCTGCGGCTTTCGTAAATGCTCTTTGCGAGAATGCTCCCGACACCGATGTGGTTTTTGCTCTTATTCCCGGGGCTTCCGAAATATATTCCTCCGAAATGCCGAAGGGTGCGCCCAATGACAGCCAGAAGGAGTACATTGATAAAACCTATTCCCTCATTAACTGCACCTGTGCGGATATTTATACACCCCTTTATGCCCGCGCCGATGAGTATATATTCTATAATACGGACCATCACTGGACTACTCTCGGTGCCTACTATGCCTATGACGCTCTGGGGCAGTATCTCGGCTATGGTGCAAAGCCCCTTGCTTCCTATTCTCCGGAGCTTTTAAGTGACGGGTTTCTGGGAACAAGTCACTCCTCCTCCGGCTTTACCGGCCTTACAAAGGACAGCATATTCAGATACGTGTCCGGGGATAATCTCAGTATAGTCCGCTTTAATAACGGAAAAGAGGAAGAAATATCCATGTACGATGAGAGCTACCTCTCAAAGAAGGATAAGTATTCCGTTTTCTACGGGGGCAATACTCCTCTTCTGAAAATCCGCTCCTCCGCAGAGGGGAAAAAGCTTCTTATTATCCGCGATTCCTATACCGACAGTCTCTCGCCCTTCCTGACAGAGAGCTTTTCGGAAATACATATTTTAGACCTTCGCTATTACAGACTGAGCCTCAAAAAATATATTGAGGAAAACGGATTTGACGAAATCCTTGTTATTTACAGCACTGTCAATTTTGCGGAGGATACAAACCTGTTTTTACTTGCTCAGTAAGGAGATGTTATTATGGCTGAAATAATGAACAGAAAAGACCTCCCCCGTGAGGATACATGGGCCGTTGAGGACCTTTTCCCGGATAACGAGTCCTGGGAAAAGGAGTTTTCCGCACTTTCCTCAATGGTTTCCGAATTTGAAGCATTCAGGGGAAAAATCGGCGAGAGCGCTAAAAATCTCTATGACTGCCTTTCACTGGAGGCCGATTTGCTCTGTCGCTTTGACAGACTGTATTGCTATGCTCATCTTAATGCCGATGCCGATACCGCAGACCAGTTTTTCCTTTCCATGGTTGGCAGAGCAATGTCACTTTATGTTTCCGCATGCTCCGCAATAGCGTTTATTCCGGTTGAAATTTCGGCTATTCCCGAGGACACTCTCAAGGCTTATATGTCCGCACCGGAGGCGAACAGAATTTTTGACAGGAGTATTGAGCTTACTCTTCGCAATAAGCCCCATATGCGCTCTGCCGAGGTGGAGGAGCTCCTTGCAAAGGCATCCGAGGCAACCTCTGCTCCCTCCGAGGTTTTCAAGATGCTTAACAATGCCGATGCAAAGTTTGATGAGATTACCGATGAGGACGGAAATAAGGTTCCCATGACTCACGGACGCTACGGCACTTATCTTGAGAGCAAATGCCGCAGGGTAAGGCAGGAGGCCTTCTCCTCCATGTATAAATTCTTCGGTGACCATATTAACACCCTTGCCGCCAATATGTACGGTAATGTCAAGACGGGCCTGTTCAATGCCGAGGCAAGAGGCTACGGTTCTGCCAGAGAAATGTTCCTTCATTCCTCCAACATCCCCGAGGAGGTGTATGATAACCTCATTGAAACGGTACACAGATACAACCATTTTATGTACAGATATGTTGCTCTTCGAAAGAAGTGCCTTGGCCTTGACGAGCTTCATATGTACGACCTTTACACCCCCATCGTTGAGCTCCCGGAGAAAAAGTACAGCTTTGAAGAGGCAAAGGAGCTTTGCCTTGAGGCTGTAAAACCCATGGGTGAGGAATATGTCGAGGCCTTTAAGAAGGGCCTTTCCGAGCGCTGGATTGACTTCCGAGAGAATAAGGGCAAGCGTTCCGGTGCTTACTGCTCCGGCGCATATTCGCCCCATCCCTATGTGCTTATGACGTACAGGGAGACCCTTGACAATGTCTTTACGCTCATTCATGAAATGGGCCATGCAATGCATTCCTATTTCAGCAACAAAACCCAGCCCTATCCCACAAGCGGCTATAAAATCTTTGTTGCCGAGGTTGCCTCAACCTGCAATGAGGCTCTTCTTAACAAATATCTTCTCTCACGCTCCGAGGATAAAGCGGAAAAGGCATTTATTCTCAATTCCTACCTCGACAGTGTAAAGGGCACTCTTTTCCGCCAGACTATGTTTGCCGAGTTTGAGAGATTTATGCATTCTTCCCACCAGAAGGGTGAGGTTCTGGGCGCCGAGATGCTTTGCTCCTTCTATAAGAACCTTAACAAAGAGTATTTCGGTGACGGAATTGTCATTGACGATGAAATTTCCCGTGAGTGGGCAAGAATTCCCCATTTCTACACCCCCTTCTATGTATACCAGTACGCAACAGGCTTCTCTGCTGCGGTTTGCCTGTCCGAGAAAATCCTGAAGGGCGGCGAGAATGTGGAAAAATATATGAACTTCCTCAAGGGCGGCGGAAGCAAGGACCCCATCGACCTTCTTCTCGGCGCCGGTGTTGATATGCGCACTCCCGAGCCTATTGTTTCCGCAATGGAAACCTTTGAAAGTGCTCTTTCTCAGCTTGAGGAGCTTCTCGCTTAAATGAGTAAAACAAGCCCTTCTTAAAAAGGGCAAGAACGGAGAAAATATGAGCTTTGTAGTAATAGATATGGAGTGGAATCAGGCCATGAGGTCGGATTCCCCCGTGTTCTACCGCCTGCCCATTCACCTTCGGGGAGAAATAATCCAGATAGGTGCGGTCAAACTCAATGATGACGGCACCCCCGGAGAAGAATTTCAGATTGACGTTAAGCCCGTCTATTTCCGCAAGATGCATTATAAGGTTGAAAAGCTGACGGGAATCGATTCCGCCAGACTGAACAACGCCCCCGGCTTCAAGGAGGCCTTTGAGGCCCTGAGAAAATTTGCCGGTGAGGACTGCACCTTCCTCACCTGGGGCTATGACGACAGGGGAATAATGGAGCAGAATATAATAATCCACGACCTTGAATGGGACTGGATTGCCGACTGGGTCAATCTGCAGATAATCTATAATATACAGACAGACGGTGAAAAAAATCAGCGTTCCCTTGCCTCTGCAATGGAGCATTTTCAGATAGAGCAGACGAGAGTTGCCCATGATGCTCTCGGTGATGCCTATAATACCGCTCTGGTGTGCTCCCATCTTAATCTCAGGGAGGGCCTCAGAGCATATGATGTTGCAATACACGAGCTTGAAACCCACCGGAAAAAAGCCGAAGATGACAGTCAGACTCCGCCTCCCGTTGCTCACCATACCTTTGACGGCTTCGATACCCGTGAGGAGGCTTTCAGGAGCGATGTGCTGCAGGAGATGATGTGCCCTTCATGTAAGTGCGGAATGTCTCTGACACGCTGGGTTTCTCAGGGTGACAGAAGATATATGGCTCTTGCCTCTTGCGCCGAGCACGGAAAATATCTTGTCCGTGCCAGATTGCGCGAAAAGGAAGACGAGACATGGGTTGTAAACAGAACGCTTTATGATGCCGATGACGAGATGCTCGATTATTATAAAAAGAAACTGCAGGCATCCCGTCGCCGACGCAAGAAAAAAAGAAGTGAGTAAAAGGCGGTGGAACTCCTGGAAAAAAGTGTTACATGCTGCTTTACGGGACATAGAATAACCAAGCTTCCGTGGATGAGCTCCGAAACAGACGAGAGGTATTTTAAGCTTAAGGATGATATCCTGAAGGCCGTTTCCGAAGCTATAGAGGCCGGCTACAAAAGATTTATCTGCGGTATGGCTCTCGGCTGTGATATGATGTTTGCGGAGGCTGTGCTTACTCTTAAGGAGCAGTATCCGGATATTATTCTCGAGGCTGCCGTGCCCTGTCCGGGGCAGTCGAATAGCTGGAACAAAAAATACCGTGAGCGCTATGCAAGGCTGATTGAAGCCTGCGATGTGGTTAAAATCCACTCGGAGGAATATACTGCGGGCTGTATGCAGAAGAGAAACGAATATATGGTCGATAACTCTTCCCTCCTTATTGCCGCATTCGGCGGAAAAAAGGGAGGCACCTTCAATACAATCCGTTATGCTTCCTCTATGGGACTCAAAGTGGAGATTGTTGAATTCGAATCCTGATACAAAGTAATAAAAACAAAACAAAAATCAAACCGGCCTTTGAAAAAGGGGACCCCGGGAGCTGTATCCCGAAAGCCCGCCTTCCGAAGGCCGGTTTGGTATTTATATTCTCTTTTCAAGATAAGCTAAGAGGCTGTCGAAATCGCCGGAAGCAACGGCGGAGATATCAAGCTCACCGGGCTTAATGAGACAGTCTGTCAGGAGGAAAACATCCATCCCTATTTTTGCTGCTGCCAAATCCTCAACTGCATCGTTTCCGACCATAAGGCACTCATCCGGTGAAAGACCGCATTTTTCCAGAACCTCTTCATAGTATTTCGGATTGGGCTTTGCATAGGAGCTGTTCTCGTATGCCGTTATAAACTCGAAATCTTCGGGGCTGAGGCCCGTCCAGGCAATTCTTGCCTCTGTTGCTATCATCGGGAAAATCGGATTTGTTGCGAGAATGACTCTGATGCCCGAAGCTTTAAGTCTTTTAACGATTTCTCCCGCCTTGTCATTATAGCCGCACAGGCTTTTTGTAAGAAGAAAATCGGTTTTGTAGAATTCGGTGAAGCTATCCATATCCTCGTGGGTTTTCTCACCGAAAATTCCGGAAAAGGTTTCCCAGAAGGCGTCGTAATTTGTTCTGCTTCCGTCATTCTTGACCATTGCCTTTGTTCCCGCCCATACGGCCGAAATAAGTGCTTTGGGTTCATAGCCACGGGGGGCAAAGCGCTTTGCCAGAAGACCGAAATAGCCCTCTGTGAATTTTTCCTGGTCCATGGGAAGAAGGGTGCCGTCAAGGTCGAATAAGACTGCTTTAAGTTTCACTTTAATCTCTCCGGTCAAATAGATTCTTTTATTTAATACTATAGACTTTTAACTATTTAATCAAGAGAATTTTTTTGAATTATTACATAAAAAGTCTTGCAAAAAACAAAAATATCCTATATACTATTGCCAATAGTATAGAAATGGGGCTTTATTTATACAAGAAGGGGAAAACGACAATATGTACTCTGTCGGAGATAAAATTGCGCACCCGCTTCATGGTGCGGGCGTTATATGCGATATAGAAACAAAGCGTCTTAACGGCAATACTCAGTCTTACTATGTCCTGAACATCCCCGTAGGCAATATCCGC
Source organism: Oscillospiraceae bacterium (assembly GCA_024404735.1). GTDB lineage: Bacteria > Bacillota > Clostridia > Oscillospirales > Oscillospiraceae > JAKSPP01. The sequence continues at coordinate 10,677 of JAKSPP010000016.1, forward strand.
CTTATGATTCCCACGGAAAGTGCGGAAAAAATAGGCATCCGTCATATTGTCAGTCCCGAAGAAATGGATGAGATTCTTGCCGGTGCCGAAACGCTTGTGGTTGACGACTCCCTTAACTGGAACAAGCGATACAGAGAGAATATGTCCAGAATTCGCTCCGGTAACCTCAGTGAGGTTATAGGTGTAATCAAGGCCCTTCTTGAGCGCGAGGTTTCAAAGGGGCTTTCAACAGGAGAGAGAAAAATGCTCCTCAGTGCAAAGCAAATCTGCCTTTCCGAGATTGTCCTTTCCAAGGACGTCGAAAGAGAAAAAGCCGAGGAGCTTTTAAGCTGCGCAATGCATTAAATACAGTATGGATTTTTCCGCCGATTTTTCTTTTGAAATTCGGCGGTTTTTTGCTGTTTTGATACATTTGCGTTTTATTATACAGCACTCACATAAAATGAGAAAGAATGGGGGATTAACAATGTCCGGAATTATTTCTGCCATAAAGAAAATCAGAGGCGGCTTCTGCTCCTGCATAGTACTTGCAGCCGGTTCCTCCAGCCGTATGGGTTCAGATAAGCTTTTTGAAGATATAGACGGTAGGCCCGCAGTTTACAGAGCTCTCCTTGCACTTGACCGCTGCGAGGCAATAAACGAAATAATCGTTGTTACCTCAAAGGAAAACCTCGAAAAGCTGTCGGAGCTTATCGCAGGCAATTTTGAAAAGGTCAGAAGAATTATAACAGGCGGAGAAACCCGTCTTGAATCAGGCATTGCAGGCTGCGGTGAGGTGTCCTCAAAAGCCGATGTTATTATGTTTCACGATGGCGCAAGGCCCCTCGTCACTCCGGAGCTCTGCGAAAAGGTTATTCACGCAGCCCGTCTTCATAATGCAGCCGTTCCCGCTGTGCCGGTAAGTGATACAATCAAAATCATGAAGGACGGCTTTGCCGTTGAAATCCCGGACAGAAGCACTCTTTATGCGGTTCAGACGCCCCAGTGCTTTGAGGCGAATCTGATTAAAGGAGCTCTGACAGATGCCTTCAGGAAAGGACTTGCGGTAACGGATGACGCTTCTGCTGTGGAGGCTCTTGGAGTAAAGCCCGCAATCGTTCCCGGTGAGCCCTCCAATATAAAGCTGACTGTTCCCGAGGATTTGCCGAAGGTCAGGGCACTGTATTTTCAGAATAAGGAAACGGAGAATAAAAGCAGATGAGAATCGGTCATGGCTACGATGTTCATAAATTCGCGGAGGGAAGACAGCTTGTTATAGGCGGTGTCACCATTCCCGCTCCCATGGGGCTCCTCGGCCACTCCGATGCCGATGTGCTGACCCACGCTCTCTGCGATGCTCTTCTCGGCGCTGCGGGGCTTCCGGATATAGGTGTTCTTTTTCCCGATACATCGGATGAATTTGAGGGAATCTGCTCTCTGAAGCTTCTGGAAAAGGTAATGGTGCTCCTTCGTGAAAAGGGCTTTTCTCCCGATTATGCCGACTGCACCATAATAGCCCAGACTCCCAAAATGATGCCTCATATTTCAAAAATGAGGGAGAATCTTTCGGGAGCAATGGGAATAGCCTCCGACAGAATCAACATAAAGGCAACCACGGAGGAGGGACTCGGCTTTACCGGAGAAAAGAAGGGCATTGCAGCGCACAGTGTTGTAATCCTGTCTGAATGAGCCGGGACTGTCACCAAAATCAATAAAATATTTGCATAGCACAATAAAAAAACTTTATTTTACTTGCAATATTTTTTAATAATATAGTATAATAATTTATTAAAAAATTGACTGAAAGGTCATAAGTGGAGTAATCGCATGACTCAGATAAAAGAGCTTCTGTCCGTAGTCTGGAATAACATTGCAACCATTGGGCTTGCGGACTTATTTGATATTTTAATTATTGCCGCCTTTATTTTCTATATCATAGATATAATCAGGCGTTCAAACACAATGCGTGTTGCACGCGGAATAGTCATTGTGGTAATGGCTCTGTGGCTTTCCGGAGTCCTGAAGCTGACGCTGACAAATTTCCTTTTAACCAAGGCCGTTGAGCTTGGTCTCATTGCAATTGTAATTCTGTTCCAGCCGGAGCTTCGGCGTATTCTCGAGAAGGTAGGCTCAAACCGCTTCTCGGACCTGTTCTCTTCCGACAGACGCGGTTCCGAGCTGGGTCCCATAGTAACTCAGACGGTTCTTGCCTGCAAGGATATGTCCGAATCCAAAACCGGCGCTCTCATAATCTTTGAGGGAGACAATCAGCTGTCCGACCCCATCAGAACAGGTACCGTTGTAGATGCAAAGGTAAGTGCGGAGCTTCTTAAAAACATCTTTTTTGTAAAAGCTCCTCTTCATGACGGTGCGGTCATCGTCAGAAACGGCAGAATTGCCGCAGCCGGCTGTATGCTCCCTATGTCCGGTAACACAAATCTAAGTAAGGAGCTCGGCATGAGGCATCGTGCCGGAATAGGAGTTTCCGAGCGCAGTGATGCGACTGTTGTCATTGTATCCGAGGAAACCGGCGCTATTTCTCTTGCAAAGGAGGGAATGCTCAAAAGGCATCTTTCCCCCGAAACACTGGAGGCCCTTCTTCTTCAGGAACTGACGGAGAATACCGAGGACAGCTCACCCTCCGGCCGTTTCCGCTCAATTTTCAGAGGTAAATTCAATGGAAAACAAAAATCCGAGTAATAAGCTTAAAAATTCAAAGGTTCTGTATGCCGTAGTATCGCTGATTGCCGCAGTACTTCTCTGGGTATATGTAACCGACAACAGAGGTACGAATATAGACAGAACCTTCTATAATGTGCCTGTTGTATACACAGGTGAGGAGAACCTCCGCAACTCCAAGGAGTTTGTAATAACCTCCCGCGAATCGGAGCATGTAAAGGTAACGCTTTCAGGCCCCAGACGTGTAATTACGAGACTTGATGAGGGCGATCTTGCGGCTATGGTTGACTTAAGCTCCGTAGGCAAGGCAGGCGATTACTCTCTCGGCTATTCGATTGCGTACCCCTCCGGAGTTGATAAGAGTGAAATAAGTGTATCAAGCCGTTTCCCCGAATCCGTTGCCTTCTATGTTGATAAGCTTGTTTCCAAGTATATTGATGTAACCGGCATTTTTAACGGCAGTATGGCCCCGGGCTATGTTATCGAGCCCCTTGAGTTCAGCCCTTCAACAGTTAAGATAACCGGAACATCGGCAGAGCTTGCGGATGTCAAGTATGCGTATGTAACCGTTGAACGCAGCGATGTTGACAAAACGGTTTCCTTCGATACGGACTATGCTCTTATGAGTGCCGAGGGCGACATAATTGACAATGACAACATTGAAAGGGCAGAGGAAACCGTTTCCGTAACTCTCCCCGTTCTTGCAACGAAGGAAATCCCGCTTACGGTAAATCTCATTGCCGGAGGCGGAGCAAGTGAAATTAACGTAATAAGCACAATAAGTCCCTCTCCTACGGTAACTCTCTCCGGAGACTCGGATGTGCTCTCGGGTGTCAACAGGCTTGTTCTCGATTCCATTGACCTGTCCGATATTGACGGAACCTTCAAAAAGAGCTATAAGCTTGCTATTCCCAACGATACCCAGATAATCAAGGGAACAACCGATGTAACCCTTGAGCTTGAGATAGTCGGTCTTGTTCAGAAGAAGGTAACCGTTTCCGCTGAGAACATCTCGGTAACCAACCTGACCGAGGGCTATTCCGTCGAGATAATCAACGATAACATTCCCAACGTTGTTTTAAGGGGCCGTGAGACTGCTCTTTCCGCAGTTGCCGATGTCAATGTCAGGGCTGTTGCGGACCTTTCCCAGCAGGGCAACGTAACCGGCGTTTTCACACTCCCGGTAAAGATATTTGTTGATGGCTCTGCCGATGTGGGTGCGGTCGGTGATTACAGTGTAACTCTCAAAATCTCCGAGAAAACGGAAGAGACCGAGGAAACCTCGGATAATCCCTGAACGGGTTTTCGACAAACAGGCAAAGAGGAGTATTTAAGATGATAAGAAGTATGACAGGCTACGGAAGCGCCAAAGGCGATTATGCCGGACTGCGTTTTTCCATAGAGCTCAAAAGCGTTAACAACAGATTCCTTGACTGCAATATCAGGCTTCCCCGCGGATATCTGATGCTGGAGGAGACCATAAAATCAGAGATTTCCTCCCGTATCTCCAGAGGAAAGGTAGATGTTTTTCTCAGTGTTGAAACAGCCCCCGGTGCCGCTGCCTGTGTCGGTGTTAACGAAGAGCTTGCTCTCGGCTACCTTAACGCCCTCAGACGTATTGCGGAGCTCTGCTCTCTTCCCGCTCCTTCAAGTGTAAACGATATTGCCAGATACTCCGATGTACTGACGGTTGACAGCCCCGAGCTTGACCCGGAGGAGCTGAAAAAAACCATCTGCTCCATAACAGCCTCCGCAATTGATGACTTCAACGCAATGCGTGAGCGTGAGGGCAGAAAAATGGCCGAGGATATTGAGGAAAAGCTCTGCGGAATTGAGGCTCTTGTTTCAAGGGTTGAGGAAAAGTCTCCCGAAACCGTTGCTGCCTACAGAGAACGTCTTTATTCAAAGCTGCGTGAGGTTCTTGCCGATACAAGCATTGAGGAAGGAAGAATTCTTCAGGAGGCTGCGGTGTTTGCCGATAAGGTTGCCGTTGATGAGGAAACGGTCCGCCTTCGCAGCCACATCGCTCAGATGAGAGATATGCTTAAGGAAGGCTCTCCCATCGGAAGAAAGATGGACTTTCTTATTCAGGAATTTAACAGAGAGGCAAACACAACAGGCTCAAAATGCAATAACAGTGAGATTTCCTCGGTTGTTATAGAACTGAAGAGCGAAATCGAAAAAATCCGCGAGCAGATTCAGAATATAGAGTAAAATCGGAAGGCTTTGGGTACAGTGAAACTGATAAATATCGGCTTTGGAAATATGGCTTCTCTGGAGAGAATACTCTCTGTTGTGGCTCCGGATTCTGCACCTGTCAAGAGGATGATTTCCGATACCAAAGAGCGCGGACTTCTTATTGATGCGACCTTCGGAAGAAAAACGGGTGCCGTTATAGTAATGGACAGCGGTCATATAGTGCTTTCCGCACTTTCTCCCGAGGAAATCGGGAAGGCTGTTGAGGATAATGAGGAGAAGTAAATAAATGTCAGCTAATTTATGTTTATCCCGCAATAAGGGAATTCTGTTTGTTATCTCCGGTCCTTCGGGCTGCGGAAAAGGTACCGTGCTCAAAAAGGTAATGTCCGCAAGGGAGAAGCTTCGCTTTTCTGTTTCCGCAACAACCCGCGCCCCCCGTGAGGGTGAGGTAAACGGAAGAGACTATTATTTCGTCAGCAGAGAGGAATTTGAAAAGCTCCTTTCCGAAGGACAGATTCTCGAATATACACAGTATAACGGGAATTATTACGGTACGCCCCGAAGGGCTCTGGAGGAGCTTCTCGAGGCAGGGAACGATGTTGCCCTTGATATAGATGTTGTCGGAGCTATAAACGTAAAAAAAATGTTTCCCTCCGCACTGCTCGTATTTCTTATGCCGCCAAGCTTTGAAGAGCTGAGGAGAAGACTTTACGGCAGAGGAACGGAATCCCCCGAGGTTATCGAGAACCGTCTTAAGATAGCCGAAAAGGAATTTCCCCTTCGCTATGAGTATGATTTCCGCGTCCTCAATGATGATGTTGAAAGGTCCGCGGGAGAAATCGCCCTGCTTATAGATATCTGGAAAAAGGCTCTTAACAGATAATAAACGCATTTAACACATTTTTAGTATTACCGGAAAGCCGGATACTGTCCCGATTATTTCGGGAAGATAAAATAATAAAAAATCGCGAAAGCGAAAAAGGAGAATAAATATCATGATGCTTTATCCCCCCGTAAACGAGCTTGTCGATAAGGTCGGCAGCCGTTACCAGCTTGTTAATCTTGTTGCCAGAAGGGCAAGAGCTATTTCCGCAAAGGAAGAGGCAACAGGTGAGTACAGTGATGAAAAAGCAGTTTCCACAGCCATCAACGAGGTATATACGGGCAAGCTGCAGATTATCCGCTCCGAGGAGGAGTAATTATTCCTCCTGGGAGTCCACCGAATAATAACTAAGGAGGCACAGGCTTTGGCGCTTTACGCTCGGGTGTCGGTATCCGATGTAACCTACTGGGTGGACAGGCCCTATGAATATCGTGTTCCCGAAGCCTTAGCTTCCGCAGCAGTACCCGGAGTCAGGGTGACAATCCCCTTTTCCCGCGGAGGCAGAAGGGCAACAGGTGTTATTCTGTCAGTTTCCGAAACGCCGGAATATGCCCCGGAGAAGATAAAGGATATCCTGGGTATTCTGGATGAAAGCCCCGTTCTCACCCATGAGCAGCTTGACCTTGCTCTCTGGATGAGGGAAAGATTTTTCTGTACGGTTTTTGAGGCTATAAAGGCAATCCTTCCCGTGGGTCTGTGGTTTGACTCCGAAGGAAAGCGCAACGCTTCGGATAAGCAGCAGAAATGTCTTAACCTTCTCATTTCGCCGGAAGAGGCCTTTGCTCTGGCAGAGGAAAGAAAAGCACGAAGCCCGAAGCAGGCAGCGGTTCTTCGCCTTATGTCTGCTGTGGGAGAGGCAATACTGTCCGATGTAAGGGCTATGTCCGGCGCATCCGGCGAGAGCATCAAGGCTCTTGTAAAGGAAGGCCTCTGTGATTACAGCTTCAGGGAGCAGTTTCGTCGTCCCGTCTTCAAAAAGGGGAGAGCAAAGCCGATGCTGGATCTCTCTCCCGAGCAGAGAAGGGTGTTTGACGGCCTATATGAGCTCCTTGTTTCGGGAGAAGCCTCCTGCAGTCTTCTTCACGGTGTAACGGGCTCCGGTAAAACCTCGGTTTATATAAGGCTTATCCACGAATGCCTTAAGCTGGGCCGCTCTGTAATACTGCTTGTTCCGGAAATTGCACTGACCCCACAGATGCTTGAGACCTTCTCCTCGTATTTCGGAGAGGAGGTTGCCGTCCTGCATTCATCTCTTTCCGTTTCCGAGCGCTATGATGAATGGAAAAGGCTGAAGGAGGGAAAGGCACACCTGTGCATAGGCACAAGAAGTGCAGTGTTTGCCCCTCTTGAAAATCCCGGACTTATCATAATCGACGAGGAGCAGGAGGATACCTACAAATCCGAAAACTCTCCCCGTTATCATGCCAGGGATATTGCGAAATACAGGTGCGTCAGATCCGGCGCAATGCTTGTTCTTGGCTCTGCAACGCCCAATCTCGAAAGTCGCTACTATGCGGAAAAGGGAAGGTACCACTATTTCTCGCTGTCGGAGCGTTATAACGGTATGGCTCTTCCGGCGGTTTCCATCGTGGATATGAAAAGGGAACTTAAGGCGGGAAATATGAGCTCTGTAAGCTCCTTCCTTAGGGGAGAGCTTGAAAAGAATATAAAAAAAGGTGAGCAGAGTATTCTCTTCCTGAACAGAAGAGGCAGCTCAAGACTCGTCACCTGTGCCGAATGCGGCTATGTGTTCGGCTGCCCCAACTGCAGCGTCTCCATGACCTATCACAGTTCGAATAATAAGCTCCAGTGTCATTACTGCGGGTACAGAGCCTCTCTCGGCTCTGCCTGCCCCGATTGCGGAGGAAGGCTTATATTTACAGGAGACGGAACCGAAAAAATAGAAGAACAGCTCCATGAGTTTTTCCCCGGAACGGATATAGTCCGCGTGGATGCCGATACGGTATCCGCCGCCGGAGGTCATGAGCCGATTTTCGAAAAGTTCCGCAGGGAAAATATCCCGATTATGCTCGGAACGCAGATGGTTGCAAAGGGCCACAATTTTGAAAATGTTACCCTTGTCGGTGTTCTGGCGGCAGACCAGAGCCTGTATTCCGGAGACTGGCGCTCCGGTGAGAAGACATTTTCTCTTATTACGCAGGTAATAGGCCGCTCGGGAAGAGCGGATAAGCCGGGACGTGCAATCATTCAGACCTTTACCCCCGAAAATCAGGTTGTTCTTGCCGCTGCGGGACAGAATTATGACAGCTTTTATGAAAGCGAAATAACCTTAAGGCGCATTCAGGATGCTCCGCCCTTTGCCCAGCTTTTTACTCTCAGCTTTATCGGAAAAGACGAAAATGCGGTTCTGCGCTGCGCACTTGAGGTAAAAAAGCGTCTTTCCGCCTCCTCCGGGGCTGAAAAATGCTGTGAGGTTCTGGGCCCTACGGCATATTCTGTTGTCAAGGTGGCAGGCAGCTTCAGATATAAGCTTATTCTTAAAGGTCCGGATACAAAGGAAATAAGGTCTCTTGTCTCCGGAATACTGTACTTCTGCAATGGTAATAAGGATTACCGCGGAGTTTCCGTTTTTGCAGATATAAACCCCAATATGGGATAAATCGGAAAGAGGTTTAAGTAAAATGGCACTTAGAAATGTTGTTGAAAAGGGAGACAGCGTTCTTGCAAAGAAGTGCAGGGAGGTAACAGCCTTCGATGCAAAGCTCTCCACTCTTATAGATGATATGCGCGAAACCCTCATAAAGGCAGACGGTGTCGGCCTTGCCGCCCCTCAGGTCGGAATTCTGCGCCGTCTTGTCCTTGTCCGTGAAACAACCGCAGCGGAGCCCTACATTATTGAACTAGTA
>JAKSPP010000160.1 GCA_024404735.1 Oscillospiraceae bacterium
CAGCTTGATATGGAGATGGCCTTTGCTTCTCAGGACGATGTTTTCGGAGTATGCGAGAAGGTTCTGCCTCCTATTTTTGCACAGTACGGCACATATTCCATCGCATCTCAGCCTCCCTTCAAGCGTATTCCTTACCTTGAGAGTATGGATACCTACGGCTGCGATAAGCCCGACCTCCGCATTGACCTCACCTGCAAGGATGTAACAGACCTTGTTTCCGACTGTGGCTTTGCTCCCTTTGAGGGCAACACAGTAAAGGCTGTTCCCATCACAAACTGCGCTCTTACAAGAAAGCAGATTGAAAAGCTCCTCGGTGACTGCGAGGTTCAGGCGGGCAGCAAGCTCTACTGGTTCAAGACAGACGCATCCGGCGAGATTGCCGGAGGTGTTTCCAAGTTCGTTAAGGATAAGAAGGATGCTCTTGCCCCCGTTCTCGGCCTTGGCAACGATACCCTTGTTGTTCTGACAGCAGGCTCTGTTGATGCCGCAAGAAAGGCAGCGGGTGTTGCAATCAAGACCTTCGGACCCGAGTGCGAGGGCCATATGGATAAAGAGAGATACGAATTCTGCTGGATTGTCGATTTCCCCATGTACGAAATCGGCGAGGAGTCCGGCGAGCTTGAGTTCTGCCATAACCCCTTCTCTATGCCTAAGGGCGGCCTTGAGACTCTCCTTAAGGCAGAAAAGGGCGAAATCGATCCTCTTACAATAACTGCCGACCAGTATGACCTGGTCTGCAACGGAATTGAGCTTTCCTCCGGTGCCGTACGTAACCATGACCCCGAGATTATGGTTAAGGCTTTTGAGATGGTTCGCCTCGGTGAGGATGATGTTAAGGCAAAGTTCCCCGCAATGTACAACGCATTCTGCTACGGTGCTCCTCCCCATGCCGGAATTGCCCCGGGCGTTGACAGAATGGTAATGCTTCTTGCAGGCGAAAACTCCATCCGCGAAATCATTCCCTTCCCCATGAACAAGAATGCTCAGGATGTTATGATGGGCGCTCCCGGCTATGTTGAGCAGAAACAGCTTGATGAGCTCGGAATTGCAATCGTAACAGAGAATAAGGAATAAGGTGCATACTATGGAAATATCCACTTTACTTGAAAAGGCTCTTGAGTGCGGCTTCAGCTACTGCACCGAGCTTGATATTGCCACAATGAACCCCATGCAGGAAGTCAGAGATATGTGTGCTGCGGATAAGTGCCACGCATACAACAAAAACTGGTCCTGCCCTCCCGCCTGCGGTACTGTTGAAGAGTGCGCTGCCGAAATTAAGACCTATAAGCAGGGCATTATCGTACAGTCCACAATAGAGCTTGAGGATGAGTTTGATATCGAGGCCTATATGGAGATAGGTGAGCGCCACGCCAATGCCGGCATTGCAATGCTTAAATGGCTTAAAGGAAATTATGACGGCAAGGTTCTGGGTCTCAACGCAGGAATGTGCAAATTCTGCAAGGAATGCACCTTCCCCGATGCTCCCTGCCGCTTCCCCGAGATGCGTATGCATCCCCTTGAGGGCTTCGGAATTTTCGTCTCCGACCTCTGCACAAAAAACAATATTCCCTATAACAGAGGAAAGGGCACAATGACCTATGTCGGTGCATTTCTTGTGGGATAAATAAGATAATTTAAGCCTCCACACTTGTTTTCTGTGGAGGTTTTGCTGTATATAAAGCAATTATTAAGTTAAAAACATATCTTTATAAGTTCGCACTGATAGTAAATCAGAAAAACATAAAAAAGGGAGTGTTGCAAAATGAGAATTTTTGCAGGACTCCCTTTTTTTGACGA
>JAKSPP010000161.1 GCA_024404735.1 Oscillospiraceae bacterium
CCTCGGCCTCTCCGATACGGTTTCCGGCAGTCTCGGCGGAATTCAGATGGATGCCCTTTTCATAGACGAGGGCTTCGGAACACTGGATAAAAAGTCCCTTGAAAGCGCAATAGATATTCTTGTTAATCTTGCGGGCAAAAACAAGCTTGTGGGACTCATAAGTCACCGTGAGGAGCTTTGCGAAATCCCGCAGAAGATTATCGTTACGAAAACAAAGTCCGGAAGTGAAATGCGCTTTGAGGGCATAGACTGAGGAGGAAAAACACTTGACTCACCAAGAAAAACGCATATACCTCATAAACAAGCTTCTCTCCGAGGATAAAAGCTACAGTGGATATTCTTCTCCGAGGGATGAGGACGGGCAGAGGGATTTTTTAAGGGCACTTATGAATGTGCGCCCGGCTGTGCCCATTGAGGAAGGCTTTCTCAGAATACAGGATGAGTATTTAAGTGAGGAATACGGGGGCGAGGCCGTTGATGCGATGAGCTTTCCGCCCTGCCCCTCCCATAAAAGCATTTCCCTGTGGCAGGGGGATATAACAAGGCTCAGAATAGACGGCATAGTAAATGCGGCAAACTCCGGTCTCTGCGGCTGCTTCCGTCCCCTTCACAACTGCATTGACAATATTATCCACACAAAGGCGGGAGTGCAGCTTCGTCTGAAGTGCAATGAGCTTATGAGCGCACAGGGCTATGAGGAGCCCACAGGCAGGGCAAAGCTCACCCCTGCCTATAACCTGCCGAGTAAATATGTTCTTCACACGGTAGGACCCATAGTGCAGGGGCCTCTGACAGAAGAGCACGAGGAGCTCCTTGCCTCCTGCTATCTCTCCTGTCTTAAGCTGGCCGAAGAAAACGGACTTAAAGGTCTTGCCTTCTGCTGTATCTCCACGGGAGTGTTTATGTTCCCCGCCCACAGGGCTGCGGAGATTGCAACGGCTACGGTAAAGAGCTGGCTTTCTGAAACGGGAAATGCCATGAAGATAGTCTTCAATGTATTTAAGGACGAGGATCTTGCAATTTACACAAAGCTTCTGGGATAAGCTCATCCCTTATATTTACCGCCTCAAAAGAAAAAGGAGATTTTTATGGACACACTGCTGCTTTATTGCGTAAGACTTATTGTAGCCTGTCTGTGCGGCTTTCTCATCGGAATGGAAAGAAGCGCACGAATGAAATCGGCGGGCGTAAGGACTCATGTTGTTCTCATTGCCGCATGCACTCTTTTCACAATCATATCAAAGGATGCTTTTCCGGGTGCCGACCCTTCACGTATTGCGGCCCAGATTGTTACGGGCGTAGGCTTCATCGGTGCGGGAGTTATTTTTAAGGACGGAAGCACTCTCAAGGGCCTCTCAACCGCATCGGGAATACTTGCAACCGCCGCTGTGGGTATGGCCATAGGCTCGGGCTTTATCGCAATAGGACTTGCGGTGACGGCAATAGTTCTTGCAATTCAGGTTGCCTTCCACAGATTCTCCGTGGGCTTTGATGCTTATTCCCAGAACGAGGCAATGCTTATTTTCGTAGAAAACGAGGAGACGGAAAAGAAAATAAACGCCCTCGAAAGCAGAAAGAGCATTAAAATCAAAAAGACTCTCATTCAGAAGCACAATGACGGAACGATAGAAAAGCAGTATCGCTTTGTTTACAAAAACACTCCCGAGGTTTTTAAGGAAATTCAGAATTTTGTAAATGACGAGAAGGTCATGACAGTAACCATAGGGTGAACAAAGCAGTTTAAGAGGAGATAATCCCACATGGAATACCGTGAACAACTAACACAGCTC
>JAKSPP010000162.1 GCA_024404735.1 Oscillospiraceae bacterium
GAATCTCTGTGTTGTAGGGGGTAATTTTCTGCTCGATATCCTCGCTTCTGAAATCATTGGGGAGAAGGACACTGATGGAGGTATCGGGACGGAGGTTTACATAATCGGCATCGTCGCTCATCTTAACCTGAAGTGAGGCGATGTTGTTTGCGGAGGAGAGAATCTCACGGTAGGAGTAGTTATTGAAAACCCAGTCATAGAGGGTTATGGAATCGGAGAAGTTTGAGTAGCTGTAGCCATCGGAGGCCTGGGACATATTGCCGCCGAAGACAAGGGCGATGAGACTGATGCCCGTGGCGCTGTCGGCAGCGGTGGATACGAGGCAGTAGCCTGCGGAGGAGGTAAAGCCCGTCTTCATACCCGCGGCCTTGTCGTAATAGTACTTGTTTCCGTAAATGGAGTCTGTGCAGATAAGGGCGTTGGAGTTATTGAGAACTCTTGCGGGGGACTTGTTGGTCTTGGGAATTTCAATGGAAGCGGTGGAGCAGATTTTCATAAAGAGCTCATGCTTGGAAGCCTCGGCGGCAATTTTCGAGAAATCACGGCAGGTTGTGTAATGGTTGTCATTAGGAAGGCCGTGGGTGTTTGCAAAGTGGGTGTAGCTGCAGCCGAGGGATATGGCCCTGTTGTTCATAAGGTCAACAAAGTCGGAAACGGAGCCGGAGATGTACTCGGCAATGATGTTGCAGGCCTCGTTTGCGGAGGAGACCATTGCGCAGTACAGGACACTCTCGAGAGTCATTGCCTCGCCGGGAGAAATACCGGCGGTGGAGCCGTCGGAAATGAGGTCGAAGGTGATGTTGTTTGAAGCCGTAACCACGTCATCCGCCCTGACCTCGCCTCTCTCGATTGCCTCAACGGCAAGGAGAACCGTCATAATCTTGGTTGTGGATGCGGGGTAGATTTTTTCATCGGGATTCTTGGAGTAGAACACCTCGCCCGTGTCCATGGAAAGGACCATTGCCGCACGGGAGCTTAACTGGGGCTCCTCAAGGGCAAAGGCGGCAAGGGAGGAAAACAGGCCGAAAAGTATAAGCAATATCAAAAAAATCGGAATAATTTTTATTTTTCTCATTTCTATCTCCCGAAAACTGTGATATAATGATTTTAATCGGAATAAACGGGCATGCGCCCATTAAAGTACATTATATACATTATCCGACTTAAAAGCAACAAAAATGCATCAATGGGGAGGTTATTCTTCTTTGAAAATACTTGTTGTAGATGACGAAAAGCTGCTGTGCAAGGGCCTTAAATTCAACCTTGAACGCGAGGGCTACGAGGTTGACTGCGCCAATGACGGCTTTGATGCCATGGAGGTCTTCGGAAAGGAAAACTACGACCTTGTTCTTCTGGACGTTATGATGCCCGGAATGGACGGGTTTGAGGTATGTGCGGCCATAAGGGAAAAAAGCACCGTGCCCATTATTATGCTGACGGCAAAGGGCGATGACACGGATAAGCTCCTCGGCTTTGACTACGGCGTTGACGATTATATCACAAAGCCCTTTAATATTCTGGAGGTCAAGGCAAGGGTCAGGGCCCTTCTGCGAAGAGCCTCCGCAGCAGTCTTATCGGAGACCGCCCCGGAGACGGGCAGCTTCATATCCGCCGGCGACATTAAAATCGACACGGAGGGCAGGGCCGTTTACAAAAACAGCGCGGAGATTGACCTCACCCTCAAGGAATACGACCTTCTTCTCTTCCTTGCGGAAAACAGGGGCAGGGTTTACAGCCGTGAGAATCTTCTTGACCTTGTCTGGGGCGACTCCTTCCAGGGCGAT
>JAKSPP010000163.1 GCA_024404735.1 Oscillospiraceae bacterium
AGAATAACATCGGGAGCGGAAAAGTCCAAGGGAAGCAGCTTAACCGAATTTTTACGTGCTGCACATTCCTTTCTTATGGTTGACGGGCTGAAAACAGCCGCCGCATTGCTTCCTGCAACGTATTTTACGATGGACTCCTTATTCGGCAGCCGGCTCACCGTCTCCCGGAAGAGGCTTAAATATCCCGGGGAATCCGCCTCCGAGAAGCACACCACATCCAGCTGCATAAGGTCTTCCCGGGATAGGGCTTCCTTTTCCGAAAGCCTGTTTTTTGCGCCGAGCAGCACCATAGGCTCCTCTTCGCACAGCGCTTCAAAGTGAAATCCGAATGCCTCCGCACGCTCTTTGTATTCCTCCAGCTCCGGCTTTACAACCGAGCCGAGCCCTATGTTGACATCGGAATCTAAGAATGTATCAAAGCCATAGCGCAGCTCGGGAGACTGCTTAAGAATAAGGTCTATATTGGGATATGCATCATGGAGCTCATCCAGAACCGGCCCGGAAAGGAAATCCGCAGACCCGGGCGTGCACATTATATTGACCTTTCCGAAAATGCTTTTTCCCCTTTCGGGAAGCGAGGCCCAGTTTTTTTCAAGAGCCCTGAAGCTCTCTATAACAGGGCCTGCATCTCTGCACAGCCTGCTTCCGAAATATGTGGGCTTTATGCCGTATCGTGAACGGCGAATAAGCGCCGTTCCCAGCTCATTTTCAAGGTTGTTGATTGACTGGCTCAATGCCGACTGGGAAATAAAAAGATCTTTTGCAGCAGCGCTTATATTCCCGTGTTTAATTACCTCTGCCAGATAAACAAGCTGTGAAAACTGCATTAAAAAATCCCCCCTTGGTCTTAAGCGCTTATCTTAAAAGTGCTTTATTGATTTACTATCAGTAAAACTTATATCTGGATGCAGATATATCATTATTGCCATTCTATAGAATTCAATTGACATTGTCAATATTGTCGGCATATTATTGATTTACAGCTATTATTTTGCTGAATTTTAACAAGGAGCGTTGTAATGCCATGAAAAAACATCATTTCGGATTTAAGCTGTTATCCGCAGCGCTGGTTCTGAGCATGCTTTTGTCGATGCTGTGCGGAGCCTTTGCCTTTGCAGAGGAACCCTCCGACGGATTTAAGCAGGCATCGGAGCTTACGGAAGGCAGCCGCTACACCATCGTAACCGAATACGAAGGCAAAAATTATGCCTTCAATTATACGGAGGCCGGCCTTGGCGCCGAGGAAATAAGCGTTAAGGATGACATTGCCCTTCCTTCCTCCGACGCGGCAGTCTGGTTTGCCCGTGAAGACAACACCATTGAAAACGCCGGAACCCCCGGCATATTCATCTACGCCGGCAGCTACGGCCTCATGACCTACTCCACCGGAAGAACCTTCGTTTATGACGACAGCACCGGTACAATTCTCATGCATAATCTTTATTACCTCACCTTTGACGGAGTCGCTTTCGGCCAGAGTAAAGAGGCAGGGGACGCATGCTCCGTAAAGATTTACGGCAAGGCCGATGAGGAAGGCAAGGATTTTGAGCTTGCCGCAGCATTTACAGAAGGTGATCAGTACGTTATCACAGCGGAATTTGAAGGCAAAAACTACGCCTTTAACTTCACCGAAGCCGGCCTCGGCGCAGAGGAAGTTAGAATAGAGGGAAATATAGCTCTCCCCGCCTCCGATGCCGCAAAATGGTTTGCCCGCCCGGACAGCGCCATTGAAAATGCAGGCACTCCCGGAACCTTC
>JAKSPP010000164.1 GCA_024404735.1 Oscillospiraceae bacterium
CTGGCAGAGGACGGAGACGTAGCTGTCGAAAGGATAAAGCAGGAGCCGACCTGCGTATACGATGTGATACTTATGGACATCCAGATGCCTAGACTGAATGGGTACGAAGCAACTGCAGCCATAAGGAAGCTCACGGATCCTCAAAAGGCGGGTGTGCCGATCATTGCGATGTCGGCGAATGCTTTCCTGGAGGATAAAAAGGCGGCTTTGGCGGCAGGGATGAATGACCATGTAGCAAAGCCGATAGATGTGAAGGCGCTTGTTGCGGCAATACAGAACATCAGAAAAGGAAGGAATAATAGCTGAGTTCAAATTGATTGCTCGGAAGATTCGTCTATTAATAGACGAATCTTAATCGGGTTAAAGACCTTCCCTTATGGGGAAGGTGGCTCGCGAAGCGAGACGGATGAGGTTGTTGTAAGACTTTATTCACAGCACTGATATTAAAAAGGGACTGCTAAAAATGAGTACTCATTTTTAGCAGTCCCTTTTTCAGTCTTCGTCCGGGGAAAGGATAAATGTTTTTTCTTCTCCGGACTGAAGCTTTATTTTTACTTGCAGTTTAATAGGAGATTGGGAGATAACCTTGGTAATCTTCATGGGGAAAGAACAGCCGACATTAAGACCGTCGGTAAGGAAGACCTTCTTCGATATGTATTTTTCCTTTATCTCAGGCGGTTTCATCGATACCCAGTCATCTTTGAGAAGCTCGCGCTGTACGGCAGGGGAGAGAGAAGAGATGACGCGGGCTTTGGTGGTAGCCAGCCGAAGACCGTATTCTTTTTGGAACTCAGGAATCAGCTTCTTGGCAATCTGAGTATAGATACCGGCCTGACTGCGGGAGATACCAAAGGTGTTGGCGACACGCTGGAGAACATCACCGTCACCGTAGTAGGAGTGAGATTTTTCCAGCTTGACCATTTCAAGTACCGACTTGAGCTGAAGCTGGGGAGCCTCCTTTGCGCGGCCGAGGCCGTTGTTTAATATGCAGATACGACGGGCATCTGCTTCAGCGATTGCTCCGTATGCATAAACCTTAGCCGGTATGGAGGAATAAAAAGCGGATTTTATCCCGTCACCTTCGGCAGCGGCTTTCTCTAAGAGCCGTTTGTAAGCGCGGAAGCGAGTGTGGCCTCCGAGGATTATATATCTGCCGTTTGGTCTTGCCCAGACAACGATGGGACACCACAGGCCGTCCCTCTCGATGCTGGCGACAAGCTCCTCAACCCGGTTGTCCTCAAGGGGAGGGAAGAAGTTCCACTCTTCGGGAGCGGGGTCAAGCATATCCAGCTTGATGACGGCATCGGTGCAGTTCTTATAAATCTTTCGGTAGTTTTCGTCAGCCTTTATAGCCTCCTGCCGGGCATTCTCCCGGGAAAGAATACCGCTGGCTCCGATTTCCGGAGCGGCCTTGGCATCAATGTTAAAGTCGATAGAGCCAAGACCGAGAAGGCTTTTGCCTTTAATTTTTTCAGCCAAGTCTTGTCACCACCTCTTTAGCAAGGTTCATGTACTCAAGGGAGATTTTATCTTTGGGACGGCGTACCGTGAGCAGCTCGGAGCGAAGCTCTGACTGGCGGGCAACTTGACCGCGGGATATCTGAGTCTTGAAAATCATTTCGGGAGGGAGCGTGTCGGTGACACCCTCATAGGCCAAATCAGTGGACTGGGTACCCCGCTCAACGATATTGAAGAATACGCCGAG
>JAKSPP010000165.1 GCA_024404735.1 Oscillospiraceae bacterium
ATATTGACAAGGAGGGCGGAATATCCTCTGAAGACTGCGCGGATTTTTCCCGTGCAATGGATTCTATTTTGGATGAAGCCGACCCCATTGAGAATCACTATATATTTGAGGTGTGCTCTCCCGGTGTTGAGCGCCGGCTGAGACTGCCTGAGCATTTTGAAAACGCCATAGGCGAAAAGGTAAGAGTAAAATGCTTTAAGGCGGTAGACGGGAAGAAGGAGCATATAGGGCTTCTTAAATCCTACGGCGACAGCCTTGTAATAGATGAAGACGGCAAGGAAACCGTTTTCGACAAGGCAAACGTAAGTATTTGTAAAACAGTATTTGATTTTTAACGGAGGGATAAGAAAAAATGAACAACAGCGAGTTTTATGAAGCATTGGAGCTTCTGGAAAAAGAAAAAGGCATAAAGAAGGAATATATGCTTGAAAAAATCAAGGCAGCCATCATCGCCGCTGTAAAAAAGGAAAGAAACCTTGATATGCAGCCCGAGAATATCGATGCCGAATTTGATGAGGCAAAGAGAAAGGTTCGTTTCTTTGTCCGCAAGGAGGTCGTTGATGAGGTTGTAAATCCTCAGACACAGATTTACGTTGAGGAAGCAAAGAAGATAAGCAAGAAGTATAAATCCGGCGATACCGCAGAGGTTAATCTCGATACCAAGAATTTCGGCAGAATCGCCGCCAAGGTTGGTAAAAACGTAATCGTTCAGGGCATAAACGAGGCTGTTTACGGCTCTCTTGCCCAGGAATTTACCGAAAAGCAGGGCGAAATCGTTACCGGCGTTGTAGAGCGTATCGACCTTCGCAACCGTGCCGCCGTTCTCTCCGTAGGCAGATATGAAATGATGCTTCCCGTAAGGGAAATGATTCCCCGTGAGGTAATAAGCGAGGGCAACAGCCTTAAGGTTTACGTTGCCGACGTTACCAAGAAGGAAAACGCCAAAGGCAAGGTTTACGATGAAGTAATCCTTTCCAGAAAGCATCCGGGTTTGGTACGCCGTCTGTTTGAACTTGAAGTTCCCGAAATTGCAGACGGTACCGTTGAGGTCATGTCGGTTGCAAGAGAGGCAGGCTCGAGAACCAAGATTGCCGTTATGTCCAATGATGCCGACGTTGATCCCGTAGGTGCATGCATAGGTCCCAAGAGAAGCAGAATCTCCAATATAATTGAGGAGATAAAGGGCGAAAAGATAGACATAATCAAGTATAATTCCGATCCCGCACTTTTCGTTTCTGCCGCACTTTCTCCCGCAGTTGTTTTAAGTGCCGAGGCAGATGAAAAGAAAAAGACCTGCTCTGTAATAGTAAGCGACGACCAGCTTTCTCTTGCCATCGGCAAGGAAGGTCAGAATGCCCGTCTCGCTGCGAAGCTGACCGGTTGGCGCATCGATATCAAGAGCCAGAGTCAGGCGGAAAGCGAAGCTGCGGAAGCGGTAGAAGCTGCGGAGACGGAGACGCCTGCTGAGGAGCTGGAATAAATGAAACCGCGCAAGATTCCCATGCGCATGTGCGTGGGATGCCGTGAGATGAGGCCGAAGGCTGAGTTGATCCGAGTGGTCAAACCGCCGGAGGGAATGTGCGTGA
>JAKSPP010000166.1 GCA_024404735.1 Oscillospiraceae bacterium
ACAGACGTTTAACGGCCTGAGCCAGAATATGGGATGCGGTATGGCGAAAGGCGGCTGCGCCCTCCTTATCATCAAAGGTAAGGATGGAAAGGGTGGCATCGGCATCAATAACGGTGCGCAGATCCTGTACTTCGCCGTTTATCATTGCCACGCAGGCAACTCTTGCCAGTCCCTCGGACAAATCCTTTGCCACGTCTATGGCGGTTACGGGAGCGGCGTATTCCTTGATACTGCCGTCTTTAAGGGTTATCTTTATCATATTTCTTCTCCTTTGGAATTTATTTTCAAAAATAAAAAACTCTTACCCCGTTAAAAACAACGGGGTAAGAGATAACTTACGGTTCCACCCGAAGACGTACTTCATTACGGGGATAACGGTCTTACCCGGTGAGCATTTCCTCTCACGGCTAAAGAAGCGGTACGCAAAGCCCCGGAATTATTCCGCTTTCAGCAAAAATGCGGAACTCTCTGAAAAACCGGATGCAGAGCATTTCTTCTTATCATCGCACATATTATATTATAACCGTTTTTTCGCATTGTCAAGTTTTTTTGAAATATCAAAGAAAAATAAGTTTACATTTATATCCTTTACTTTATTTTACGGGTATATTATAATAGTAGAAACAAATTTTCAAAGGAAAGGCGCATGCTATGTTAGAGCTTAAAGGCATAATAAAGGATTACGGCAAGGGCACCTCGGCGGTAAGAGCGCTGAGAGGCATTGACGTTGCTTTCAGAAAGAACGAGTTCGTTTCGGTGCTCGGTCATTCGGGCTGCGGCAAAACCACCCTGCTCAACATCATAGGCGGGCTTGACCGCTACACCGAGGGCGACCTTATAATAAAGGGCTTCTCCACCAAGGGCTATTCCGACAGAGACTGGGACTATTACAGAAACCATTCCATCGGCTTCGTTTTCCAAAGCTACAATCTGATTTCGCATCAGAGCGTGCTTGCAAATGTGGAGCTGGCGCTGACCATTTCGGGCGTTTCCCGCAAGGAAAGAAGAAAACGCGCCGTTGAAGCGCTGGAGATGGTTGGATTAAAGGAGCAGATACACAAGAAGCCAAACCAGCTTTCGGGCGGGCAGATGCAGAGAGTTGCCATTGCGCGCGCCCTTGTAAACCGCCCCGAAATACTGCTTGCGGATGAGCCTACGGGTGCGCTTGACAGCGAAACGAGCATACAGATAATGGAGCTGCTTAAGGAAATCGCAAAGGACAGGCTCGTTATAATGGTTACTCACAACCCCGAGCTTGCCGATAAATATTCCACCCGCATAATCCGCCTTGTGGACGGGCAGATAACCGACGACTCCAACCCCTGCACCGAGGAGGAGCTTATTGAGGAGGCAAAATCCTTCCCCACGGGCAAAAAGAAGCGCAGAAAGACCTCAATGAGCTTTCTCACCGCCCTTTCCCTCTCCCTCAATAACCTGATGACCAAGAAGGCGCGCACCATACTGACCGCCCTTGCGGGAAGCATAGGCATAATAGGCATAGCGCTTATCCTTTCTCTCTCCAGCGGCTTCCAGAGCTATATAGACAGGGTTGAGCAGGCCACGCTTTCCTCCTCCCC
>JAKSPP010000167.1 GCA_024404735.1 Oscillospiraceae bacterium
TGCATACCCTTACGGGCTGCAGAGAGCTTCGTAACTGTTATGCAGAATACCTTTGTAAGGGCCAGCCAGCCCGGCTGATAGGTGTAATCGCTTCTTCCGGTCTGGTGCTCCATAAGATAGCTGAAATAGTGCATTTTCTCCTCTGCGCTTTCCGCAAAGTGAACTGTACCCTCGCCCATGATGCTGCAGAATTCGCGGCTGTAGCCGTTGGCGTAGGGGGTGCGCCCGGTTAAGGGCCCTTCGATATCCATCTCAAAGCATATTTTTGCCCCTTCCACAAGGGCATCGTTTTTTCTTCCCGCAACTCCGCAGTGAAGATAAAAATCCGGATATTTTCCCGTCCATGTGTAGCCGAATACCATCGGCAGAATATAGGGCATTCCTTCGGAAATCATACCGATGCGGATAGTGTTGCAGCCCTTTATGATTTCTTCAATATCCTGTTTTTCCGTGAGCTCAAGCTCAACCCTGCGCATAGGCCTCTTCCTCCTTCCGGTTTTGCTCTCAATAGCATACCTATTCTATCTTCTCTAAATAATACCCTATTTGGATAAGATGAGCAAATCATTTTAGCGGAAAAAGTATTCTTATATGGAAAAGAACATTGCTTTTATGTACTTTTGGGAAATGAGATTATACGCTTGTGTTACAGTTGTGTATTTCCTTCAACTATTATGAGCCGTTTTTGTTTAAAAACACAAGCATAGATATCCCCCCCGGGGGCTTGTGAGGGCCGGGGGCATATGATAACATAATAAGCACAAAGGGCGGGGAAGCTGCCTTTTACATCAGTATTAATCGGGAGGTCAGTTACCATGCATATGGCCGATGCTCTTGTTGCTCCTGCCACTGCGGGAGTTATGTATGTCTGCTCTGCGGTTGCCGCAGGCTATTCCGTTAAGAAGATTCGCGAGGAAAATGAGCCTAAGAAAATCCCCGTTATGGGTATTATGGGCGCCTTCGTCTTCGCAACTCAGATGATTAATTTCACAATTCCGGGAACAGGCTCCTCCGGACATCTCTGCGGAGGTATGCTTCTGTCGGCACTGCTTGGGCCCTTTGCGGGCTTCATAACCATGATAGGCGTTCTTCTCATCCAGTGCCTTCTCTTTGCAGACGGCGGCATTCTCGCCTTCGGCTGCAACGTATGGAATATGGCCTTCTACGGCTGCTTTATAGGCTCCCTCCTCATCTGGAAGCCCATTATGAAAAACGGTGCAAGCAAGATAAAAATCATCGTAGCCTCCATCGTAGGCTGTGTCCTGACCCTTCAGCTCGGTGCATTTACAGTAACTCTTCAGACTCTTGCCTCCGGCATAACCGAGCTCCCCTTTAAGGTCTTTGTTCTCACAATGCAGCCCATCCACCTTGCAATAGGCCTTGTTGAGGGTCTTATTACCGCCGCCGTCCTCGTCTTTGTCCACGAGGCAAGGCCGGAGCTCCTCTTCGCCTGCGGTGAGGGTGACCGGCGTGAGGGTCGCTTATCCTTTAAGACAACC
>JAKSPP010000168.1 GCA_024404735.1 Oscillospiraceae bacterium
AATTACTGCTCGTTTTCGGTTAGTGTCAGAATCTGTGAGAAAAGCTCGTTGAGCCTCTCGTTTCTGCCCATAAGGTAAAGCCAGCCGAAGAGAGCCTCAAGGGCTGTTGCGGCGTGGTACTCGGAAATATCCGCAGATTTGGGAACACCGTGAACCTTGCAGTTGCGGCCCCGCCTTAGGATAATGGCCTCCTCTTCATTGAGAAGAGGGGCTATTTTTTCCGCTCCCAGCGCCTGAAATCTGGCCTTTACAAGGGCAACGGTTTCCCTGTGCATAACGGTTGAGCTTGTGTGTCCGCTTAGAACAACATGGGTGCGGGCAAAAAGCTCGTAAACGCAGTCTCCGATGTGGGCAAGACCCAGTACGGAAATTGCGCCTATTTCATCTTTTCCGAGAATGGGGGAGGAGACTTTTTCCTGCATAATCATTCCTCCTCGGAGTCAGGTGCGTCACCGCCGAAGGGAATGCTCTCGGCGGGTGCGGTGCCGCTTACGGACTGCATGTGAATCCACTGCTCTCTCGTAATGAGAACCTGTCTGGGCTTTGCACCCTCGTGGGGGCCGACTATGCCGAGCTCCTCCATCTGGTCAACGATTCTTGCGGCTCTTGAATAGCCGAGCTTGACCTTCCTCTGAAGGAGGGATACGGAGCACATTTTGGCATCGAGAACAACATCAACGGCCTGGGGGAGAAGCTCGTCAAAGGCACCTGCCTCTTCATCATCGGCCTCATCGGCTGCGGCGGAGGAGGCCTTGCCTCCGGATGCCCCGGCAACTGCGGCCTTTTCGATTTCGTGCATGGCCTCCTCGTCGTAGCTGGGGGCCGAACCGTTTTTAATAAAGCTTACAATTCTCTCACGCTCATCATCGGTAACAAAGGCGCCCTGAACACGCCGGGGCTTGCCTGAGCCGATGGGGGAATAGAGCATATCGCCCATACCGAGGAGCTTTTCAGCGCCCGCCTGGTCGAGAATGATTCGGGATTCCATTGCGGAGGATACGGCAAAGGAGATTCGGGAGGGAATGTTTGCCTTCATAAGACCCGTAATAACATCGGCAGAGGGCCTCTGAGTTGCGATAACAAGGTGAATGCCCGCTGCACGGCCCATCTGGGCGATACGGCAGATGCTCTCTTCAACCTCCTTGGAGGCAACGAACATAAGGTCGGCCAGCTCGTCTATGATGACAACAAGCTGGGGCAGGGTCTCTCCCCCGTTTACTACGCAGATTTCATTGTAGGCCGAGAGCTCTCTGACTCCCGCCTCCTGGAAAAGACCGTAACGCTTGAGCATCTGTACAACGGCCCACTGAAGTGCACCGGCGGCCTTTTTGGGGTCTGTAACAACGGGAATACGCAGATGGGGAATGCCGTTGTATATTCCGAGTTCAACACGCTTGGGGTCAACCATGATAAACTGAACCTCCTTGGGGGAGGACTTGTAGAGAAGGCTCAGAATAAGACAGTTCATACA
>JAKSPP010000169.1 GCA_024404735.1 Oscillospiraceae bacterium
ATTCGCCCGCTTTACTACGGCTACGACAGCGAAGGTGCGATTGTATTTGCATCCGAGCCCAAAAACCTCACATGCATCTGCAAGGAGATAATGCCCTTCCCTCCCGGACATTATTATAAGGGCGGCAAATTCATCTGCTACAACGACATCGCCTCTGTTTCCGAATACTGCGGCGACGACCTTGAAACCGTGTGCAAAAACATTCATGACAAGCTTGAAGCCGGTGTTAAAAAGCGTCTTGTCGCCGATGCAAAGGTAGGCTTCCTCCTCTCCGGCGGTCTTGATTCCTCTCTGGTATGCGCTATAGCGGCAAAGGCCTCAAAGGAACCTATAAAAACCTTTGCAATCGGTATGGTCGGCGATGCAATCGACCTTAAGTATGCAAAAGAGGTTGCGGATTTTATAGGCTCCGAGCACACAGAGGTCTATATGACCGCAGACGAGGTTATCTCTTCTCTCCGCGATGTAATAAAGCTTCTGGGCACCTTCGATATTACAACTATACGTGCAAGCATGGGCATGTATCTCGTATGCAAGGCAATTCATGAGAAAACCGACATCAGGGTTCTTCTCACCGGAGAGATTTCAGACGAGCTTTTCGGATATAAATATACGGACTTTGCTCCCTCCGCCGAGGAATTTCAGAAGGAGGCGGAGAAGAGAGTCAGAGAGCTTCATATGTATGACGTTCTTCGTGCAGACCGCTGTATTTCCGTTAACAGCCTTGAGGCACGCGTACCCTTCGGAGATCTGGACTTTGTATCCTATGTAATGGCAATCGACCCGGAGAAAAAGCTGAACAAATACGGAAAGGGCAAGTACCTTCTCCGTCACGCCTTTGAGGGCGATTATCTCCCCCAGAGCATTCTCTACAGAGAAAAGGCCGCATTCTCCGATGCCGTCGGACACTCAATGGTTGACTACCTTAAGGAATACGCAGAAAAGCAATACTCGGATGAGGAGCTTAAAACACTCAGCGAAAAATATACACACGCCAGACCCTTCACAAAGGAATCCCTTCTTTACAGAGAAATTTTCGAGGAATACTACCCCGGACAGGGCGGCATGATAGTTGATTTCTGGATGCCCAACAAGTCCTGGGAGGGCTGCGATGTCAACGACCCCAGTGCAAGAGTTCTTAAAAACTACGGAGACAGCGGAAAATAAAACGGAGATTTTTTACCTATGGAAAAGCTCAATCAGATATTCAAAGGCGAAGCAAATACCGTATGCAGCTTAAGTGAGAGAAAGCTCCATGAAGAATGCGGTGTTTTCGGCATATACTCCGGGGAGAGACGTGATGTTGCCTCTCTGTGCTACTACGGTCTCTTTGCCCTTCAGCACAGAGGACAGGAAAGTGCGGGCATCTGCGTTAACGATGACGGCGTTTTCAACACCCACAGAGAAGTTGGACTTGTAAATGATTTCGAGTTAAA
>JAKSPP010000017.1 GCA_024404735.1 Oscillospiraceae bacterium
GGCACCCGGGCTTTTTATTTTGATGTTCTGATATTTAGAAGAATGTTTGCGGCAAAGATTGCGGCAATGCCAAGGCCGGAGAAAAGAGTCAGCCTTTCACTGAATACAATCACGCCGAAAATTGTGGCAACCAGAGGCTCCACCGTTGCAAGTATACCCGCCTTGGATATGTCAAGGTATTTAAGACCGAAGGTATAGAAAAGATACGGAAGGAAGGTTGTGACAAGACCCATGGCCGGACCCAGCAGAACAAAGCTTTTTACGGCCCCCGCCTCTGCGATAATCCCCGGAATTTCAAGGGGCCCAGAAATAATCGTCAGGGCAATTGCACAGATTGTAAAAGCAAAGGCAGTAACCGCCATAGGCTCGTATTTTCTCAGAAGCACGGCGGAAAAGACACTGTAAAGGCTGTAGGAAATGCCCGATGTCAGGCCCATTATTATTCCCGCTGCGCTGAGCCTTGCACTCCCTCCCCCGGATATAAGGCAGCAGCCTCCGAAGGCAAGGACAAGAGCAATAAGCTTCGGGAGATTCAGCTTTTCCTTAAAGAAAAGGCGGGCCATAAGGCAAATCCAGATGGGTGATGTGTAAAGAAGAATGGCGGCAACGCCCATATCCATCATCTGTATTGCGCTGAAGTAGCTCCAGGTGGTTACGGAAACAGAGCCCAGACCAAGGGCGAGAAACCAGCCCAGGTCCTTTATATTGATGCGGTAGCCCTGCCTGTTTTTAAGAAGCATCAGAAGGTTAAAAAGGATGGCTGCGGACAGCATTCTGACAGAGGAAATCTGCAGGCTTGAAAGACCCATTGCGCTTAAGGGTCTGACAAAAAGCCCCATACTTCCCCATAATATTCCGGCAGCAAGAACAAGCACACTGCCCCTTTGTTCCGATTTCAAATCTCTACTCTCCAAAAATAGCCGTAATTTAATAACAAATCCGCATTATAGCCCCCGAAGGGTGATTTGTCAAACTGTATTATGAAGCTCTTTTTATGTCCACTGAGAGAGCATTGTTCTCATCCATTTTCCCACATCCATTCCGTAAACGGAGTTAAGATTTTCGGGGGAAAGGACCTTTTTAACATCCCCCGAGGACAGTAGCCTTCCCTTATCCATCAGAAGCGCATCGGTACCGAAGGCACGGGCAAGAGAGAGGTCATGAACAACGGAAATAACAGCCCTTCCGGGAACCTCAAGCCACTTTTCTATGAGCTCGAAAACCTGCTTCTGGTAGATTAAATCAAGATGGTTTGTGGGCTCGTCAAGAAGCAGCAGTTTCGGATTCTGGGCGATAACCTGAGCAAGGAAGGTTCTCTGCAGTTCGCCTCCCGACAGAGTCAGAACGCTGTGATTACGAAGCTCATTAAGCCCCGTAAGAGAAAGAGCTTCGTTAATATGCCTCTCATCCTCATCGCTCATACCCCCGAGGACGTTTTTTGAATGAGCATATCTTCCGAGAGCCACAACCTCCTCAACGGTAAACTCATAGCCCACATAGTGATTCTGTGCAAGAATGCCAAGCTCCGCGGCTCTTTTCTTAGGGCTTAGCTTTTTAAGACTCTCACCCTTGTAGAGTACGGTACCGCTGTAGGCATAGCCCCCCGTTATTGCGTTAAGCAACGTGGATTTGCCCGCACCGTTGGGACCGCATATCATAAGCCACTGCCCCTCGTTTACGGAAAAGCTGAGATCCTTTACAAGCTCGGCACGGCCGATAGAGACGGAAAGAGCCTTAACCTCAAGAACGGACATTTATCTGCCCCCCTTTCTCGACCTGTAAAAGATGAATATAAACACAACGGCGCCCACAATACTTGTTACAACGCCTATGGGAAGCTCAAGGGGATTTAAGAGAATGCGGGCAACAAGGTCGGCAAGACACAGGAAAACAGCGCCGCCGAAGGCAGAGGCAGGCAGAAGCCTTCCGTGGTTTGGGCCCACAAGCATTCTTACCATATGTGGCGTAACAAGGCCCACAAAGCCTATGGTGCCGCCTATGGAAACGCATACTCCTATTAGGACGGAAACGGAAATGAGAATAACAAGCTTTGTTCTTCTGACGTTAACGCCTATGTGCCTTGCATTGTCCTCCCCTATGGCAAAGGCGTTAAGCTCCCTTGCACGGGAAAACAGAATTCCGCCGCAGACAATAAAGGCCCCCAGAAGTATAAGGGAGTTTTTATAGCTTGCATTCTGCAGGCTTCCCATGGTCCAGAAGGTAATGGACTGAAGCTTATCTGCGGAGAAGGTTATGATAATACTCATAGCGCTGGAAACGAACATGGAAAAAATAACGCCTATAAGGACAATGGTATTGGTTGAAAAGGAGCAGTCAAGCTTATAGGCAAGGCCAAGTATAAGAAGAAGGGACAAAAAGGCAAAAACAACCGCCATAACCATAGTCCCGGCAAAGGGCAGGGACGGGAAGCTTATTCCGAAGGCAATGGCAATTACGGCGCCGAGTGATGCCCCGGAGGATACACCCAATGTTGATCCGTCTGCCAGAGGGTTTTTGAGAAGGCCCTGCATGGCGGCGCCTGCAAGGGAAAGACTTGCCCCTGTAAGAGCAACACAGATTACCCTGGGAAGACGGCGGGATACTATAATGGGATAGGCAAGTCCCTCCTCCTTCGCCCCTGTAATGGCAGAGAATATTGCCCTTACGGTATCCTTAAGAGGAATGGCAACGCTGCCCACACTTACGCAAAGGCAAATAACGGCAAAGGATATTAAAATAAAAATAAGAAATTCATAGAAACGGATTTTTCCTGTTTTCCTATTCATAGGCTAACCTCACGAAGCGGGATAATAAGTGAAAATCGGGGAACAAAAGCCTTGCTCCCCGATAAAACGGCACAAACTATTATATTAATATGCCGCAGGATATTTTACTTATTAAGGAACTCAACCAGAAGCTTTGCACCTTCCGCAAGACGGGGTGCGGGACGGGAGAGCTCATTATTCTGAAGGTTGAGAATTCTTCCGTTTGCAACAGCACTGACCCCCGACCAGCCGGCACGGGAGGCAATCTCCTCAACGGGGGTGGGGCCCTCGCCGTAATACATGGAGATTGTTACGATATAATCGGGATTGCGTGCAAGAACCTGCTCCTCGGAGACCTCGCCCCAGCCCTGAACATCGGCAAAGGCATTGTTATAACCGAGCATATTGCAGATTTCATCCATAAAGGTGCCTGCACCTGCGGCCCAGAGACCCCACTGAAGAGGAGATATCTCAAAATAGATGCTCTTTGTGCCATCGCCCTCCGATGCAAAGATAGCATCTGTGAAGGTTGTAGTCATATCGGAAATAATCTTTTTTGCCTCCTCGGATTTTCCCGTAAGAAGACCGAGAAGCTTAATGGCGGTGTAAACGCCCTCAATATTCTGAGCATCGGAAACAACAACCTTAATGCCCGCAGACTCAAGCTGCTTAATCTGCTCCTCTGTCTGAGCCATGGTGCTCATAACAAGAACATCGGGGGAAAGAGCAATAATCTGCTCGATATTGGTGTCATAACCGGACTGAACAGAGGGTACATTCATTACCTCTGCAGGGTAGTCGCAGTACTCACCTCTGCCAACGAGAAGGTCACCTGCTCCGAGGGCATAAATAATTTCGCAGTCGGAGGCAGTAAGAGCAACTATCTTCTTTGCAGGGCCGTTTAGTACTATTTCTCTTCCTGTCATATCAACAATGGTAAAGGCACCTTCGGGAACAAGGGTCTGAAGGTCGGAGGAAGAGGCGGGAAGGATAATCTGAAGGTCGGAGGGTGTTGCCTCTGCGCCGTCACCCGGCTTCTCATCGGAAGAAGCGGTATCGGAGGGAGTATCGTCCCCGGAGGACGCATCGGCCTTATTATCCTCAGAGGAGGTTTTGTCGTTCTTATTATCGGGAGCTTTCTCTTCGTTCTTTGTATCTGCGCTTCCGGAGTCGGAAACAGCAGCCTCCTTCTTGCCGCAGCCGACAAAAAGAGCAGCAGCCATGCACAGGCACAGCAAGAGAGCAATTAATCTTCTTGTTTTCATTTTTTCTCCTATTCATAATTAGCTTAAAAAGAGTGAGATAAGTCACATTATTCTCATACTTTTCTTTCGGATGATTATAATTCAGTTGACCTGATCCGTCAAGTGAATTTATGGAGAATAAAACTAAAACGGCCATAGGGCATAAGCCCTATGG
Source organism: Oscillospiraceae bacterium (assembly GCA_024404735.1). Classification (GTDB taxonomy): domain Bacteria; phylum Bacillota; class Clostridia; order Oscillospirales; family Oscillospiraceae; genus JAKSPP01. The sequence goes on from JAKSPP010000017.1 coordinate 4,185, forward strand.
CCGGAAATCAAGCTATATTATGATTTTACGGGTAATTATAAATTACTCGTTGTTACCGATAAGAGCGGTGTAGAGGTCGGGAGCAGCGGTAACGCCTTCCTTATCATAGGGGTAGTAGTTGCAGCCGCAGTAAGAGTCGGTCCACTCGTAGAACTCCTTGTACATGTCCTTCTCAAGGAACCAGATGGGAAGACCACGCATGGAGTAGGTGTGTCCGTCAGCACCGTGGTCATTGGGCTGTACCCAAGAGGGCCAGATCTCTTCCTTATCAGTCCAGCCCATCTTGATTGCGTAGATAGCACCGATGATAGGCTCAGCGTAGATAAGGTTGGGAGTGCAGTATGCGTAACGGTAAGCAGTGTCGTGACCTGCATCGAACTCGGTCTGGAGACCGGCACCACCGATGGAGATAGCGCAGGAAGTAGCGGTGAGGCCAACGTTCTCGATACCAGAAGCGCATCCGATAGCGCAGTCATCGATCATACCGAATACGAGCCAACCCTTCTTGTCAGAGTTGTTGGAAACAACAGGAGCGAAAACGTCCATAGCGCCCTGCATGGTGAAGCCGGCAGCAGCAACGTCCATGGCTACAACGTCCTCAGCATTGAGGTCGGTGTTCTCAGCGAAGCAGTCAATAACAGCCTGGCAACGCTCGTTGAGGAGGGGAACGATAGCGTAGGTGATAGCAGCTACGCCCATCTCGGACCAGGGGATCTCAGGGCAGTTCTCGTTCTTCCAGTCGATGAGCTTCTGGCCGCAAGCGTAAGACATACCGTAGTTATCGAAACCAACGTGGTTGTTGATGAGGTTGCCCATTGCGTTCTCACCATCACGGGGAGGAGACATCTGGGACATCCATACAACGCCGGCATCCTCATACTCTTCCATGAGTTCGCCAACAGCGGGGAAGATGGTGGAGTCGGGGTCAAGAACGAAGAGCTCAACGCCCTTGTCAATGTAGGTCTGGAGGTTGTTCATGTAAGCTTCGTTGTCGCCGTTGGAGGAAACAAAGCCGGCCCACTCGAGGTTGAACTGCTTGCACCAGATCTCGTATGCATCAGCGGACTGCTGGTAAAGAACGTCAGCAGAGGATGCGAGGTAAGCGAACTTGAACTTGGGGTTCTGGGAGTAGTCGTAGTTGGGGTCGTAGTTTGCGATGTCGTTGAGGTTGATGGAGCCATCCTCGTTCATGTGAGGAGTAGCAACATCGGACTCCTTGGAGGTCTCAACGTCGGTGTTCTCGGCGTAACCATCCTTGGAGGATGCGTCGGGATTGCCTTCGTTGGTTGTGGGTGCTGTAGTAGCACCCTCATCTTTCTTTGCATCGGTGCTGTCTCCGCTGCCGCAAGCAACGAGAGAGAATACCATAAGCATGCAAAGAACAAGGGCTAATACCTTTTTCATTTGGAATTCTCCTTTTTTCTTTTTTTGGCATTTTATGCCATTAAAATATTCTGCACCGGGGGTAACCCCCCAATTGCATTTGGGATTATATAGGCAAAATACAAACTTGTCAAGAGTTTATGTAATATTTTTGTAATAATTAACACTTATGTTACAATTATCCTTAACAAAGCTTAAAGTACAATGCCCGCGCCCCGGAAAACGGGGAGAGAAGCTCCCCTCCCCGCGATAATTCCGGGAGAAGTTAAGGTTGTTCTCTTACTTGGAGAGAGCAGCCTTGACCATTGCGTCTTCCTTTCTCTTGATATTGACATAGTCAATGAAGAGAGCGAGGAGGAGCAGTACGCCCTGGCAAACAACGTTCCAGTAAGTGTTGAGATCAAGAATCTGGAACATGTTCTTAAGAGCATTGATGAGGAAGAGACCTACGAGAGGTCCGAGAAGGGTACCGGTACCACCGAAGAAGGAAACACCACCGAGGATGGCTGCTGCAGTAGCAGTCATGTTAGGTGCGGCCTGGGTGATAGCGGTAGGATGAGCGGTAGTGGTCTGAGCAGCGTAGAAGATACCGCCGCCGACAGAGAGGATGGAGTTGATAAGGAACATTACCATACGGGTCTTGTCGGGGTTAAGTCCGGCAAGACGTGCTGCGTAAGGGTTACCGCCGCACATGTAGATGTAACGGCCGAAGTTGGTCTTACGAAGCATAATCTCGAATGCAATAAGAAGAACGATGGCAATGATGAAGATAAGGGGAATAGGGCCGAACTTGGCTGCGCCGAACTTAAGAACAGCGTCGTTGGTAATGGGCTTATTGTAACCGTCGGTAATGAGGTAGGTAATACCGCCGTAGATAGAGGAAAGACCGATGGTTGCAATAAATGAGGGGAAATGGAATACGTTAACAAGAAGGGTGTTAAGCATACCCATTGCAACAGCAATGGCAACGGCGATAACAATGCAGAGCCAGAGAGGCATAGAAGTCATCAGCAGCATGGAGAAAAGCATGGAGCCGAGAGTTGCCTGAGCTGCAATAGAAAGGTCCATGTTACCGGAGATAAGAGCACAGGAAAGACCGGTGCACATCATAACCTGGATAACGAGGGAGTAGAGAAGAGTAAGAATGTTAACGGGCTTAAGAACAGTTCCCTTGGAGAGGATGATGGTAACAACCTCGAGAACAATGAAGATTATGAGAAGAGGGAATGCCTTAGAGGCAAGAAGTCTTCTTAACTTAGATGATTTCATACGTGGCGAACCTCCTTTGCCTTTGCCTTGGGCTTGACAGCAACCTTACCTCTTGCGGTAATGAAGTCAACACCGAGGGCGATGATGAGGAGAAGACCGGAGAAGGTGGTGTAGAAGTAGGGGTTGATTCCGAGGATGTTCATACCAACCTGGAAGGACTGGAGAATAAGAAGTCCGATGAAAGCACCGAACATGCCGCCTTCGCCGCCGCCGAAGGAGATACCACCGATGATAGCAGCGGTAAGACCGGTGAACTGTGCGGTAGAAAGAGCGGTAAGAGCGCCCTGGCCGGTCTTGGCTGCGTTGTACCAGCCTGCGAGACCTGCGCAGAAGTTACAGTTGATGAAGAGGATCATAGCAATCTTGCGGGAGTTGATACCGGCAAGTCTTGCAGCCTCGGGGTTACCACCGACGAGCTTCATCTTCATACCGAAACGGGTCTTGGAAATGAGAATACCGTAGATGATGAAGAGAACGAACATGATGAAGATGATAACGGGGAGCTTTGCAACGGGCTTGTACTTAGCAATCCACTGAATCTGCTCGCTCTTGAAGTTCATGTTACCGGCCTGGCCGCCTGCGCAGGCTGCGGAGAAGAGGTAGGAGATACCTCTTACGACATAGCTGACACCGAGGGTAGCAATGAAGGCGGGCATTCTGTACTTGGTAACGAGAGTTCCGTCAATGAAACCGAAGATGCAAGATACGATAAGAGCAATGATGATGCAAAGGAACCAGGGAACGCCGAGATGGTAGAGGTTGGCAATGATAACACCGCTGAAGCAACCAACAGTGGAAGCAGCCAGGTCCATGTTACCGCCGATAAGGAGGCAGCCGGCGCCGATGGAAAGGAATGCGAAGTTAGGGAGAGATATAAGAATGTTCTTATATGTGCTCATGGAGAAGAAGGGCTGCTTGAAGATGATACCAAGTATGCCCAGAACGAGGTTAATAAGAAGCAGGAGAACTACAAGGGTGAATTCCTTCTTCTTTACTATCTTTTTAATCATGGAATCTATACCCCCTTAGTCAAGCATTGCCAGGCGGAGAACACTTTCTTCGGTAGCGTCTGCCCTGTCAACGGTGCCTGTGATATGACCGTTATGCATAACGATGATTCTGTCGGCGAGGTTTATTACCTCGGGAAGCTCGGAAGAAATGAGGATGACTGCCATTCCGCGGCAAGCCAGGTCACAGATGAGCTTGTAGATTTCGGCCTTGGTTCCGACGTCGATACCCTTGGTAGGCTCGTCGAGGATGAGAACCTTGGTGTTTACCTTACTGTTAATCCAACGGCCGAGGATAACCTTCTGCTGGTTACCACCGGAGAGCTGACCGACGATCTTATCATTGTCGGGAGTCTTGATGTCGAAAGCTGCAACAGCTTCGTCTGCAAGATCTTCAACTGCCTTGTAATCAACGAAAATTCCCTTGGAGAGCTTATCGATAGAAGGCATTGCAATGTTTTCCTTGATAGAACGCCACATAACGAGACCCTGCATCTGACGGTCCTCAGGACAGAGGAAGATACCGGCATCGATTGCATCCTTGGGGCTGCGGAGAGTGAGCTTGTTTCCTTCAAGCCAGACTTCACCGCCGAGAAGAGGATCGGCACCGAAGATTGCACGGGCTGTCTCAGTACGGCCTGCACCGACAAGGCCTGCAAGACCGATGATTTCGCCTGCGCGAACCTGGAAGCTGACATCACGGATAGCGAGAGTTCTGACGTCCTTGAGCTCGAGAAGAACTTCGCCGAACTTGTCGTTTCTCTTAAGGTTGGAGTAGGTATCGCCGATATCACGGCCGACCATTGCCTTAATGAGATCTGCCTCGGTGCAGTTTGCAACCTCGAAGCTCTTAACGTACTGACCGTCCTTCATAACTACGACGTCGTCGCAGATTTCGAAGAGCTCGTTCATACGGTGAGAAACATAGAGGACAACCTTACCTGCAGCCTTAAGCTCTCTGATGTAATCAAAGAGGATTGCAATCTCAGAGTCAGTAAGAGGAGCGGTGGACTCGTCGAATGCAACAACGTCGGAATCTCTGCGGTAGGCCTTCATAATCTCGACCATCTGCTGGTAAGCAACGGGGAGCATACCGACCATATCGCGGGGATCGATTTTGAGGCCAAACTTGTCAATGATTGCCTGAGCGTCGGCCATAAGCTTTTTCTTATCGAAAAGGCCGAGCTTGGTCTTGGGAAGCTGACCGGGGAAGAGGTTCTCTGCTACAGAGAGAAGGGGGAAGAGCTGACGCTCCTGATAGATAACGCTTATACCTGCTTTGATAGCGTCATCGGGGGACTCAAAGTGCTGCTCTACACCATTGATGTAAAGTGCGCCACTGTCCGGCTTAAGGTCGCCGTTCATAACCTTCAGAAGGGTACTTTTACCGGCGCCGTTTTCGCCAAGAATTGCTGTAACTCTACCGCCGCGGGCTGTGAAGTTAACTCCGCCGAGAGCGCGAACACCGGGGAACAGCTTTTCTATGTTGCGAAATTCCAGGGATTTTTCCATAGGGCTACCACCTGCCTGTTATAATGTCCGATTTACGTTCTTATTGTGTTTTCCCCGGAATAAGCCAATCTTTGTTAGCGGAAAGGGAAAAGAAATAAGGTAAAAACGGCTAATTATGCGTACTTGTGAAAAGTACTTGGGAGATATTAACATTTTCTTAACAACTTGTCAATGAATTTAACACTATATGAATAAAACAAGGCGTATTTTTGGTTAAATCCAATAATTATAAATGAGATTTTCGTAAGATATGACAATAAAAGATTTGATAATATAAATAATAATCGCCACTATATTTTGTGTATTATTAAGGCACCCGTATTATATTAAAATATGCTGTACTCAAAGTGCCCTTTTTTCTTACCCGGGATATGCAAAATCCCCCCGGCCAAATGCCGGGGGGAGGGGTGAGTTTAAGCCGCTTATTGTGTTTCTTTTCCCTTATCAGTAAAGGGCATCCCAGTAACCGTAGTAGTAGTCGGGAGTAATGTAGAGAGTACCGGTTTCTCCGTTATTCCTGTATCCCACAACGAGCTCCTTAAACGAGGTTGTTCCCTCATAATCATAGCCGCCGCCGAAGGCCACGAAGGTATAGAGCTTCATATAGGAATAGGGCTCAATATAGTCGGAGGCATTGTCCGGACTGTATATGATTGTGAAGCTGTCCTTGCCTGTGTATGTGTCGGTTATATAATATCCGTTGCTGTCAAGAAGCTTTATGGTGAAATCAACATAGCTGAGAGTGTATTCGGAATAATTCCATACCTCAAAATCAAAGAAGACATCGCCGTTATCTTCAACAGTGTAGTTGAGGTTCTCGATTGCAACGGGAGAGAGGAGCAGGTCGTTGCCGGGCTCCGGCTCATAGCCGTACATCATTTCGTAAATCTCGGGCAGGGTATAGATAACGTTGGTATCGTAATCCGTTACATAGTCAATGGGGATGGCAAGGTTAAGGTTCTGACCATCCGAGAAGGTTGCGGAGGTAATTCCGATAAGCTCACCGTAGGCATTGAGGAGAGCACCGCCGGAGGAGCCGTGGGAGATGGGTGCGGAGGTCTGAATGTAGCTTAATCCGTCAAGAACTCTCTGAGGATTGGAGACTATGCCCTGACTGATTGTATTCTGAAGCCCAAGTGGGCTTCCGATTGTGAAAACAGTCTCGCCGCCCTTAAGAGCAAAGCCGTTGCCCTTTGTAAGAGTATTAAAGTCGCTTCCGCCGACCTGAATGAGAGCCCAGTCCTCATAGCTGTTGAATTCATAGGCAAATTCAACGGGATATTCTTTTCCGTCGGTTGTGATTACAAGGGCGGAGGAGGCTCCGTCAATAACATGGTAATTGGTTACGGCAACACCGTCGGAGCTGAGGAAGAAGCCGCTGCCGGAGGCAAATGCGTAGCCCCACTCATCATATACCTCAATATAGAAAACGGCAGAGGAGCATTTTTCGTAAACCTGCTCGGCAGTCATCGGGGTCTTTACGGGCTTTATGGTCTGCTCATATTCCTCATAGAGGGTATATGCGTTTTTGTCATAGTAGGTATTGAAGGCTGCGGAGGAGAAGGCACCGGAGTCAATAAGCTTTGAGGAGAGCTTTCTGAGACTGCCCTTCATGTTTGTGTTAAGTGCAGCATAGGATACATTTACGGCATCTGCCCTTATGAAGTTTTCCGTATCAACCCAGCGGTTGAGTACGCCCACCTGCTTTGCGAAGGCAAAGGGGAACATCCAGCTGAAATCGGAGTTGTCGCCGGAGTCGGTGTAGCCCAGAGCACGGAGAACGAAGGTGATATACATATTTGCCTGTACCTTGCCTGTTCCGAACTGGGTTGCGCTTATGCCGTTTGTGAGCTTGTTGGCATAGGCATAGCCAACATACTTATTTGCCCAGGCAGGAACATCGGTGAAGGGGTGAGACCAGCTTCCGTTTAAGGCTTCCTCCTCTTTTCCGAGGATTCGGACAAGCATTGTAATGGCCTCGGGACGCGTCAGATTTTTGGACAGAGCATAATCCGGACCGTTATCCGTTTCGGCAACGCCCTTAAAAAGACCGAGTCTGTACAGGGAGTCTGCCAGTCTTTCCTCCAGACCGAAATCTCTTCCCGCGGCAAAACCGGATACGGAAAGAAGAGATGCAAGGAGAACGAAGACCAGAAGAAGAGAGACAATTCTTTTTTTCATACATTTACTCCTTTCAAAAGCAGCCTGCGAGGCCCCATCCCCGCAGGTTTTCAATTATAATAAAATATCGTTACGATACCTAATTATATATAACATAAGAATAATTAATATTTTGCTTGTTTTCAGGGGGCGTGGTAAACGGTGTTTGCGGTTGCAATGAGCTTATCCGGGGCACTCTTCTCCCACAGCCTTGCAAAGGTATGGACTACGCTTCTTCCGGGCTTTGTGATAAGAACCCTGCAGACCATTGTTCCGCCTATTTTGCAGGCTCTTAAATAGGATACCTGAAGGGATACGGTTACGGGGTTGTCAAAGCAGGTTGTTGCGGCAAAGACTCCGGAGAAGTCCAGCATTGTGGCAACGATTCCGCCCTGCATAATGCCGTAGCGGTTTTTCTCCCACTCCAGTGCGGGAAATTCCATGGTAACGGAGCCCTCCTCGGGGTCATAGGACACAAAGCGGGGCTCAATCATACCCAGAACGCTGTCCTTAAGGCCGGAGTTTACACTTTCCGCAATACTGCGGAGCTTTTCTGTCATTTCTGTATTGTCCATTGTTTTTTCCTTTTTATAATAATAATTCATTTTATTATAGCACTCCCCGTAAGGCATATGCAATAGGCTCACGGTCTTATAAGAAAATTTTTACGCTTTTCTTTTAAGCCCCGGTATGCTATATTGGTTTGCAGGAAAAAAACGAAAAGCCCGAGAAAAAAGGGGCACTGTGCCCCCGGAGAATTATTATGCCGGACTGGTCAAATCCCCAATGCATAAAATGGATGAAAAATGCCTCGGAATATACAGGCTATCACAGGAAGCTGTCCGAGATTATAAGAAAGCACCTCGGTGAGGGCGGAAGCCTCTGCGATATAGGCAGCGGCCCGGGTCTTGTTGACTTTCATCTTGCCCCCTTTTATGACAGTGTTACCTGCGTAGATATATCCGAGGATGCCGTTTCCCTCATTAATAAAGAGGCCTCGGAAAGAGGCATAAAAAACCTCGTTGCCCTTAAGGACGATACGGGCACTATGGAGGGAAAATGGGACAGGATGCTTGCCGTCCTGCACGGAAGACCCGAGGATTTTGCGGACAGATACCGCTTTATGGTCAGGGAAGCCCTTGTCATTGTAACATACGACCTGAGCCATATGACATACGAAAACCCCGTTTATGCCACAAGAAGAAACAATGACTGCCTTGCCGTTAAAACAGAGCTTCTTAAAAAAGGCATTGCCTTCGGCCTTGATTATTACACGCTCTCCTTCGGTCAGCCTCTTGAAAGCCCCGGGGATGCCGGGGACTACTGCAGAACCTACTATAAGGCTCTGCCCGGAGAGAGCCTTCATGACTGCGTAAAAAGGCTTGCACTGGAAACCGGTGACGAGGCCTATCCCCTTTACATTCCCAACGAAAAGCATCTTGCGGTTTTCACCCTCGCCCCGGGCTGAGGCCGGATAGAAAGGTACATTTACTGTATGAGTGATATAATAGACGATATGCCCGAGTGCGGTGAAGCCGGCTGCAGGCTGAGCCCCTGTCCCCCCTCTCTGACGGCGGAGCTTATAAAAAAGCACTGCCCCCGTCCCCTTTCCATTCTCGACATGGGCTGCGGAAACGGGGAAACTCTGGAATATTTAAGTGCTGCCCTCCCCGATGCCCGCCTTTTCGGAATTGACATTTCCGAAAAAGCCGTTTCGGCGCTGGGAGAAAGGCTCCCCGGGGCCTTTTTATATGCGGGAGGTGCAGAGAAAACTCCCTTTCCCGACGGGTGCTTTGACGTTATCGTCTGCGAGTGTGTTTTCTCCCTTCTTGACAATCCCCTCTCCTCCGCAGAGGAGATAAAGCGACTTCTTGCCCCCGAAGGAATACTTATTGCGGGAGACCTCTACACCAAAAACTCCGAAAGCCTTCTGAGAGACAGGGAAAACGGCGTCAGAAACGTATACACCGCCCGTGACCTTGAGGGATTTTTCTCGGAGACGGGACTTCGGGAAATTTCCTACGAGGACAAAACAGAGTCCCTTTTAAGCTTTGCAGCAGAAATTATAATGTCCGGCTCCGGCGCTTTGTCCTGCGAGACTCTCGCGCTTTTAAGGAGGGCAAGGGCAGGCTACGGAGTGTGGGTTTTCCGTAAAGAGGCACCTCTCCCCCTAATGGGGCTTGTCCTCTGCGCGGGTCTTTCCTCCAGAATGGGGCGCTTCAAGGCATTTTTGCCGGTTAAGGGCGAGAGCATGCTGCGGAGGAATGTTTCCCTTCTTCATAATGCCGGGGCTGAGAGAGTTCTTGTTGTAACAGGACACAGGGCAAACGATGTAAGGGAGCATCTCAAGGATATCCCCTACGTTGTTTTTGCCCACAATCCGGACTACGCCGAAACGGGAATGCTGGAGTCTGTAAAGCTTGCCCTTTCAGTCCTGAAGGACCGCTGCAAAAGGCTTCTTATAACCCCCGTTGACGTACCCGCCGTAAGCCCGGCTGCAGCCGTGGCCGTTGCGGGGGTAAGCTCGGACTTTGCAAGACCCCTTTATAAGGGGCAGCCGGGGCACCCTGTAGGTCTTTCACAGGAGGCATTTGACAGAATCCTTTCCTATAACGGGCCCGGAGGCCTTGGAGGTGCCGTTTCGGCACAGGGCATTTCCGTTTCGGATGTGCCCGTTGAGGATAAATTCGTTCTTCTCGATGCAGACACTCCGGAGGCTTACGATAAGCTTATAAAAGAATTCGAATAATATCTAAGCAAGCAACACCTCCCTTGACTATGCCCAAAAACACCCGGTCTTCTTTAAGAAAGCCCGGGTGTTTTCCTTATGGCTCCGTAATCCCCGGCCCGAAGATACAGCCACGGGGCAGTGCTTTCTTTTTCGCGGGAGAAAAAAGAAAATCATTGACAATAATACCATTTTTGGTATAAAATGCGTATATATGTCGCATTCTGCGTTTTAGGCATAAAACATATCGTTTTGCGCAGTTTCACTCAATATTTTCTTTTAATCCGGAGGTGATGACACATGCTGAATATTGCCGTATGTGATTCCGACGGGCGCGATATAGACCTGCTCATCCATCATCTTAACATCTGGGCAGAGCAGTCCGGAGTCATAATAAAAACAGACTCCTTCCTGCGCTCCTTCGACCTTCTTGACCGTTTTGAAATGGGTCAGGCCTTTGATCTTTTCATCATAAACACAGTTATGCCGGGAATGAGCGGCCTTGAGCTTGTCCACTATCTTCGCAAGAGGGGAATTTCCGCCCCCGTTATCTTTGTAACCGAGGACTCCTCCCACGCACTGGAGGCCTTCTCCGTGGGCGCGGTACAGTATCTTCTCAAGCCCCTTAACGCCGATGCCTTCTACGATGCAATGCACGCTGCCTATACGGCCGTCGGCTCGGACAGAAGACGCCAGATTGCCTTCAAGACCGTTGAGGGCTTCAGACATGTATATCTGAGAAATATTATTTATACGGAAACAGACGGAAAGTACCAGCTTGTCCACCTTGAGGGGGATGAGGTTTTAATCGTCCGTATGACAGCCAAGGTTATGGGAGACATTCTCTGCGAGTACAACAACTTCACCCGCTGCGGAAGCTCCTATGTTCTGAATCTTGCCCACATTTCCGTTCTTGAGGCAAAAAGCGTAAGCCTTACGGGAAACTTCACCGTTCCCGTGCCCAGAGGCGCCTACGAAAAGGTCGTTTCCGCCTACATTGCCTTCTTCAACAGAAAAAGAGTTTAAGCTACCGAAATAATGCAAATCGGAGGAAAATCCATTGTTCCGTCAGAAAAAATACGTTGATGACTATGTTGTTGTCGAAGAGGTTACAGAATCCGGAAGAATCGAAAGGAGCGGAGAACATGCAGGACCGCCTTTAAAGGTACAGCGTCCCAGAGAGGAATTGAGAGACAAAGCAAAAAAGCTCCTTCTTATGTGCATAGCAGGCTGGATTTTCTTTATGGCCTCCCTCTCCGTTGTCTCCCTGTGCACAACAAGGATGTACTTCCTTTTCCCCTACTGCATTCTCGTTATTCCTCTCGGAGGAATGCTGGGCTGCATCTTCTATATGTTCAGATATTATGAGGACATAATCCGCTCCGATGCGGACATTATGAGAAACCGCTATCCCACCATGTGCCTTCTGGGACTTGTTCTCTCCGGCGTATCCCTTATTGCCTTCATAGTAAGCCCCGTATCATATTTTAAGCTTCTGTGCTGGGGCGATGCTCTTGCGGCTGTGTCCTGCATTTACAATCTCCTCTATCATATCTACGCATTCAGACAGAGAGCAAAGATTGCTCCCAAGCAGATTTCAGGCTGATTGCCCGAAAGAGGTACAAAACAGAAATAAAGGCGGCATCGGGCAAAAGCCCTGCCGCCTTAAATAATAAACGAGGTATTTTTATGGAAACAAAGCTCACCCCGGAAAGGCCTTCCCGCAACTCAGCGGCAGATATTACCAAGGGAATTCTTATGCTCGCCGTTGTTATTTCCCATGCATGGTTTGCAAAGGGAGATATTCTCGGAGACTATTTTGCCTACTCCATGCCGGCCTTCTTCTTCCTTTCGGGCTTCGCCTACAGACCCGGAAGAGGATATCTCCGTAACATAGGAAAAAGGGCAAAGGGTCTTCTCATCCCCTACCTTATCTTCTCCGTTATCTGGACTCTTCTGTATCCGCTTTACGTGAAGCTCTCCGGAATGGCCGTCTTTATGAGACCCAATGACCTTAAAACCGTTATCTCCGTCCTTATTAGGGGCACTAACCCGATGCTGAAGGGTCAGTGGAGAGATGTATGGCTTGCCGTACTCAAGTGCGACAGCTTCAATATGCTTATGTCCACCCCCATGTGGTTTCTGGGTGCTCTCTTCACGTCCTCCCTTGTATTTTACGCAATCGCAGACAGGACAAGAGAAAGCGCGGTAAAGACGGTTATCGCCGTTGTTGTTCTTCTTGGCATTACCGTTTTAATCGAGGCTGTAAAAAAGGACAGACTGCCCTGGTTTATTGACCTCTGCCCCTACGCCACTGCATGTATGCTCCTCGGTGCGTATATGGGTAACAAAAAGCTGTTTAGCTCCTTCAGCCTGCGGGATATTCTTCTGGGGCTTGCACTTCTGCTTGTTTCGTTCTTCCTTAACAGGGCCTTCTGGGGCTCTGCCAGAACAAGCATGGTTCAGTACATCGAAAGCGGAGCTCTCTGGGGCATATTTACAGCCTTCGTCATCGCCATCACGGGCTCTGTGGGTCTTCTTGCCTTCTCGGAGCTTATTGACCGCATTCCCGGAGTTTCCCACGTTCTCAAAATCATAGGCAGAAACACAATCTGGATACTCTGCACCCACTACACAATCATCCTTCTTCTGGAGCTTTTCCTCTACAACAAACAGATTCTCACACACCGCATCGTCGACATCGTCAATGTTCAGCTCTTCGGCTCCGGCCCCGGCTCGTACCGCGGCATCCAGGGCTTGGCCGCGGGACCGTTCGGATCGCGCAGCTTGCCTGTCGCCGGGTCGATGTGCACCGCGTCGCCGATCTGCATGGAGACGTTGCCGAGCTCCGTGAGCAGGTTGGACTTGAGGGACGAGTCGATCGGCTGGGCCGTGTTGAGGTCGCCGGCAAGCGCACAGTCGACGAAGCGGCTCACGTGCGCGATGTCGCAGGCCCGGGTCGGATCGGAATAGCGGATGTCGCCCTCCTGCGAACCCGTGTCCGCGGCCGACCACTCCTTGATCGTCTTCTTGCCCTTCCGGTCGTAGATCGCCGACTCGCCGAGCGGACCGAAGAACGCCAGTCCGCCGTCGCAGTAGACGAGGCAGCCCGTCCAGTGTCCCATGAACGGCTTCGCCCCGGCGTGCGAGCAGCCTTCCCACGCGAGGTACTTGCGGTCCGGGAACTGGACGGTCAGCATGTGCGTGTCGTCCCAGTCCCAGTCCTCGCCTTCGCAGAAGAGGTGCCCGCCGCCGGCATAGACGCGCTCCGGCCATTCCGCGCCGAGCGCCCAGCGCGCGATGTCGACGAAGTGAAGGCCGTTGTTCGGAAGGTCGCCCGTCCCGTAGCCGCGGAAGAACCGCCAGTTGTAGTGGACGATGTGCGAGCGGTACTCGCGCCGCGGTGCGCAGCACTGCCAGAGGTCCCAGCCGTCCGCGCCCATCAACTCGGGTATCGTGACCGGCTTGACGCCGCGGATCGCCGGACGGTCGCTGAGGCACCACGCCTTCGCCCAGTGGGGCTTGCCGATCTGGCCGGACCGGATGTAGGCGACCGCCTGCTGCGTCGCGTAGGAGCTGCGGCGCTGGGTGCCGAGCTGGAAGACGCGTCCCGTCTTCTTCTGCACGGCGTAGTCAAGTGCCGTCCGGTCGACGTCACAGAGGACCGTCACCTCGCAGTTCGGCAGTTCCGCGAACCGGCTCATCACCTGAAAGCCCCGTCCGCGCATGCCCTTCGGATCGACGACGAAGCCGTTGCCGTGGTCCTTCGTCCGCGCGCAGCCGACGACGCACAGGCGCAGCTTCTTAGACGGTGTCGCCGCCCCGAAGAGCGCGGAAGCCGACGCAATCGCAAACGCACATCCGCCTGCCTTGACGAATTCCCTACGGTTCATTTCATTCTCTCCTTAACTGTTGTTTCAGATGTCAGCTCATACAGGTACGAGGCGTCATTCGAATTCGCCGATCTCGAAAAGATGGGCAGAGTCGACGGCGAATCTTCACCAAGGACCAATGTTTCAAAACGCTGATATCATATCATTTAGCCGACGTGACCGCAAGGGATACCACACAAAGCAGAAGATTGCCTACGCCGCAAACAACTGGCTACCCACACTTTTGAAGGAAGAACCACAAACAATGTTGAGCCCAGCATCAACACCCCATTCCGTTCACTCCCCGGGAGACGCTGCGGCGGCAAGACGCCAATCGGCTACCGTACCTTGCTCTTCGGCTGGCTGTTGGATGTAATCAGCTTTGAGATTCCGACAAGGGCGCAGGTGAAGAGCAGCATGAGGGTCGAGAGGGCGAAGACGCTCGGCAGGTTGCGCGAGTGCTTCGTCATCGAGCTCACGTACGTCGGGAA
>JAKSPP010000170.1 GCA_024404735.1 Oscillospiraceae bacterium
AAGAGCGCCTCGAAGCCCGAGCAGAAGAAGCAGCCGAAGCCTAAAAACAATAAGAACCTCAAAAAGGAACTCAGAACGAAGCTCTTAGCGGTGGAGCGGAGCATCGCCGGTGCGGAGGAGGCCATCGCCCAATGCGACCGGGACGCGGAGGAATACGCCACCGATTACGCAAAGCTCACAGAGATATACACCCTCCGGCAGCAGAAGGAGCAGGAGCTTGAGGAGCTGATGGCCCGCTGGGAGGAGCTTGGCTCCCTCCTTGAGCAGGAAGAATAAATTTCGCATAACCCCTTTTATATTCTGCATATTCATGTTATACTGTTATCAGTGAATATTTTCGGTTTTCGGAAAGGACTTGTAAACCTATGAAAAGGACAACAGCAAGAGAGATAGCCATGCATTTCTCCTTCGAAAACGCCCATTCGGACAGCACCGCGGACGAGCTGCTTGAGCGCCGCTTCGACCCGGAGTATTACCCTTCACTGGCCCAGGAGGCGGAGATCTACGCCGAATTCCCCGATACGAACCAGCGGGAGTACATCGACCATGTGGTGAAGGGCATAGCGGAGCACGGCTACGAGCTTGATACATATATCGAGAAATATTCCAAGGGCTGGCGCTTCGAGCGCATCTCCCGCACCGCCCTCGCCATCATGCGCCTTGCCATGTATGAGATCCTCTATACGGACGTACCCGACGCGGTGGCCGTCAACGAGGCCGTTGAGATCGCAAAAAAATACGAGGAGGCGGAGGCCGTCTCCTTCATCAACGGCATCCTCGGCTCCTTCGTAAGAGGTGAAAAGGAATGAGCGCCTGTCTGGGTTTCGATACCAGCAACTATACAACCTCCTGCGCTCTTTATAACAGCGAAACAGGAGAGATTGTGCAGAAAAAGAAGCTTCTTCCCGTAAAAGAGGGTGAGCTCGGACTTCGGCAGAGTGATGCGGTTTTTCACCATACCGTTCAGCTTCCCGAGCTTATGACAGAGCTTTTTGACGGCTTTGACGGCAGAATTGCCGCTGTCGGTGTGTCGGTTTCTCCGACCTGTGAAAAAGGTTCATATATGCCGTGCTTCCTCGCAGGCATCAATGCGGCAACGGCGGTGTCAGCTTCAACGGGTGTACCGCTCAAGCGATTTTCACATCAGCAGGGGCATATTATGGCGGCACTTTACTCCTCGGGAAGGACGGAGCTTTTAGGAAAAAAATTTCTTGAATCTTATTCATTAGCTTATGGTCTAAAGGAGAATCAGCTGCTTCCTTTTTTTAAATATAAAAATTTCTTTTATACATTATCTAAACTCAGCAGAAATTTTGCTCCTTATTTGAATATATATCAAAATATTAACATAATCAATTTAAATCCTCAAGAAATTATTCAGTCTCAATTAGAAGAAAAAGACGCCAAAGAGGTTTTTATTAAATCATTGGTCTT
>JAKSPP010000171.1 GCA_024404735.1 Oscillospiraceae bacterium
AATCATATTTCTTCCTCCTGTGCAAGCTCCAGAGCCTTCAGAGAGGCCCTTGCCTTGTTGAGGCACTCCTCAAATTCCTTTTCGGGTACGGAATCGGCTACAATTCCGGCGCCGGATCTGACGAAAACCTTTCCGTTTTTCCTGTAGGCAATTCGGATTGCGATGCCCGTATCCATGTTGCCCGTAAAATCTATATATCCCACAGCGCCGCCGTAAATACCGCGCTTGTTGTTTTCAAGCTCACCTATTAACTGACAGGCCCTTATTTTCGGGGCACCGGAAAGAGTACCTGCCGGAAGAACCGCCTCAATGGCGTCAAGGGCATCCTTATCCTCGCGAATCTCACCGCGAACCGTTGAGCCTATGTGCATAACGTGGGAAAATCTCTCGATTGAGTGGAGTTTTTCTACCTTAACGCTTCCGAATTTACTGATTTTGCCAAGGTCATTTCGTCCCAGGTCAACCAGCATATTATGCTCGGCAAGCTCCTTTTCATCAGCAAGGAGCTCTTTCTCAAGGGTCTTGTCCTCTTCCTCGTCTGCGCCTCTGGGTCTTGTTCCCGCAAGGGGGAAGGTGTGCAGGACACCGTTTTCAAGCTTAACCAGAGTCTCCGGGGAGGCGCCCGCAACCTCAACATCCGTTCCCGCAAAATAGAACATATAGGGCGAGGGGTTGATTGTTCTTAAAACACGATAGGTATTGAGAAGGCTTCCCTCAAAGGGGGCGGAGAGTCTGTTTGACAGTACTATCTGGAAGATATCGCCCTCCCGGATATGGTGCTTTGCCTTTTCAACCATCCCGCAGAACTGCTCCTTATTAAAAAGGGGTCTGACCTCGCCAAGAAGCTTTCCTGCAGGCTCGTTTTTCTTTTCGCCGTTTCTTAAAAGGTCTGCAAGCTGCTTAAGGCCGAGAGAGGCTTTATTGTAATTGATTTCAAGGCTTTCCCCGTCCAGCCTCATATTGACAATGAGAATAATCTTCTGCCTCATATTATCAAAGGCGATAACCCTGTCAAATAGCATCAGGTCAACATCCTTAAAGGCCTCGGTATCCTCAACATTCCTTCTGACGGTGGGCTCTGAATAGCCGAGATAGTCATAGGAGAAGTAGCCGACCAGACCTCCGGAGAAGGGCGGAAGATAGGAAAAACGGGGGCTTTTGTTCTCCGCAAGAACACTGCGGATAAAATCGGAGGGATTATCCGTTTCCCTGTTCATTGTGCCCGCCTCTGTCTTGCAGCTTAGCCTTCCGTCCACGCAGGTGATTTCCATAATGGGGTCAAAGCCGAGAAATGTATATCTGCCCCACTTTTCATCGGCAGCAGCCGATTCCAGCATATAGCAGTGGCTTGAAACATTTTTGAGAATCTTCATGGTTTCAATGG
>JAKSPP010000172.1 GCA_024404735.1 Oscillospiraceae bacterium
TCGCTACCTCCACCTTGGCAAGGTGGCGCTCTACCGGATGAGCTAAGGCCGCAAATGGTGCCTCAGGCCAGAATTGAACTGGCGACACGCGGATTTTCAGTCCGCTGCTCTACCTACTGAGCTACCGAGGCGAATGCAGTTTAAGAGAAAAATGGTGGAGACAAAAGGACTCGAACCTTTGACCCCCTGCTTGTAAGGCAGGTGCTCTAACCAGCTGAGCTATGCCTCCTTATTTCTCAAACAGCTTTGCTATTATAACCAATATATTTTGATTTGTCAAGCACTATTTTAAAAAACTTTTTTATTTTTTTAATAGACTTAAGGAAGGGTATTATGAGCTTCTCTGATTCTTTCCAAGGGACCTTGCGGAAATGAATAATCTTGAAGGCTGCCCCTTAAGAAGCCTTCTGTGAAGCTTAATATTGTCAAATCCATTTTCACGAAGAAGCTTTTTAATCTGTCCCGGCGTGTGCGCATATTCCGTATGCTCCTCCTGACGGCGAAGCCATACCCCTTCATTAAGGGTAAAAATATCCATGCCGTAAAAAAGGGCATTTTCGGAATAGTCAAACTCGCCGCGCCACAGGCACAGAAGATCTTCCTTCTCATCAACGAAGGTGCCCCCGTCAAGGGCACGCAAATGAGAGGGCATGTGCATATCAAAGGCAAGGCGCCCACCCTTTTCAATAAACAGAGAAAGGCGGGAGAATACAGAGGGAAGGTCTTCGGGCGGGATGTAATTTATTCCGTCAAGACTGCACAATGCGTGATTTACTGTCCCGTATAATTCAAGCTCAGACGCATCCTGCATAATAAAGAGCGGTCTTTGTCCCTCCGGAAGACTGCGCGCCTTCTCTCCTGCCTTCTCCAGCATTTCCGGAGAAAGGTCAACTCCTGTCATATCAAAGCCGAGCCCGGCCAGAGCGCAGGTCAGAGTACCCGTTCCGCAGCATAGGTCGAGTATTCCCTCACCCTCTTTGGGAGACAGCAGGCTTAAGTATATGGACTGAAGCTCATCGTAAGGGACATCACCTGTCAGACTGTCATAATGCTCAGCCAGAGACAGATATGATGACATTATTATTCTTCCTCTCCTTCGTCGGAGCCTATTCCGAGGCGATCGAAAACAAGCTCATATCCCTCTGCTCCGTTCTGAAGAGAACGGTTTACACGGCTGATGGTTGCAGAGGATGCACCTGTCTCGGAAAGGATTTCATTGTATATTTTACCCTCGGAAAGCATTACGGCAATCTGGAAGCGCTGCTCCATAGCACGCATTTCCATTGTTGTGCAAAGATCCTTGAAAAAGGAAACACACTCTTCTACAGTTTCAAGAGCCAGACTCGCCTTGCATAATTCATCATTGCGGGGAAGCCTT
>JAKSPP010000173.1 GCA_024404735.1 Oscillospiraceae bacterium
CTCTCGGATGCCGCAGGCTCGTTTTCTCCCGGCTCCTCGGATGCCACAACATCGGCGCTTGGACTTGCCTCGGCGCTTTCTGCGTCATCACCATCGTGCATTTTATTGTTTGTGGCCCAGGCAAACATGCCCGCCACAATGAGCAAGACTAATATTAAAGCTGCAAATACATGGAATCTCTGACCGTTCATACTGACCCTCCTCAGTTGATAAATGAATTATACAACGCCGCGCCGAAAAAATAAAGTGTATTATGTAAACTAAGTTGACAAACCGTATTTAAAACAGTAAAATATAATCCGCATTTATCTCGAAGGAAGGAGGGAACACCTTGGCCAGAAGAGGACGGCATCTTGCCGGCGAAAAGAAAGCCCGCGGGCAGGATGTAGGCTCAGCAAGAGAGCGCCTGAAAAAGTATCTGGATGACCTGGACGCAGAATATTTCGGCGCGCCGCCTAAGGATGCACCGCAGGCGGAGCAAATTGTTGCGGACGCAGCATCCGATGTACAATTTAATATGGCTCAGGAGCTTCCCGAGGTTCCCGTTGCAGATAAGATTATCGAGGGCTTTGACAACCTCGAAAAGCTTCTCGCCGAGATAAACGCCATGACGAATGATGTTCCATCTGAGGCGGAGGACGAAGTCCCCCTCCCTGTTGAAGCAGAGCCGGAGGCTGAAGCGGTTTTCGAGGAGTTTGTTCCCGAGGTGGAGGAAGCTGCAGATATCGAAGTTCCCGAGATTAGCACTCCGCTCGAGGAAATGCAGGAGACTGAGCTTGAGGCCGAGGAAAGCATTGAGCCCGAGGAGTCTTTTCCCGAGCTTGAGGTTTTCGATACCGAGGACTTTGAAGAGGATGAATCGGAAGAGGATTACGACCTCGATGCTCTGATTGCCGAATTGTCCTCAGCAGTCGGCGAAGAAATTCCCGAAGTCGAAGAGGCCGCTGAGGAAGATACTCCCGCAGTCGAAGAGACTGCCGAGGAAGACACTCCCGCAGTCGAAGAGACCAGCGAGGAAGAGGCTCCCGTAGCCGAAGAGCCTGCCGAGGAAGATGCTCCTGCAGTCGAAGAGGATGCCGAAGAAGAAGTCCCCGCAGTTGAAGAAGACGACGATGTTCGCATATACACCAAAGAGGCCTACAAGGCAGACGTAACGAGAGTTTATGAGTCCCTGAAGGCCGCTGAGGAAAAATTTGACCGTGCGGTAAGCGGCGAAGAAATTCCCGAGTCGGAGGAAAAGCCCAAGCCCGAGGAGAAAGCCAAGCCGCGCAAGGTCAAAAAGCCTGCAAAGCTGCGCAAAAAGAAGGAAAAGAAATCCGCTGGCGGTTTCCTTGCCTTCTTGAAGTCGAAGATTCATCTGCCC
>JAKSPP010000174.1 GCA_024404735.1 Oscillospiraceae bacterium
GATAACCTTGGTCTTCTTGTCAAGGTTCTTGTTGCAGAGCATAACGATGATGATGGGCAGGAATGCAACAACGCAGGCAATAACGCCCATGTTGTTCCACAGCCAGAACTTAACCTTGTTCTTTTCGGAAGCGGGCTTGATATGGTTAGCTTTCTTCCAAAGCTGGGAGCCTATGATTACGCAGGCAAGGTCAAGTACAAGGAAAATAATGATCTGCCAAAGAGTAGGCATGAACTTGAGGTTGATTTTTGCGAGAACTACGAGCAGAGCAAGTATTTCGCAGCCGAAAGCAACGAGCCAAAGGATTATTGCGCCTGCACGCAGAGCGCCGGCATTACCTACGGGAGCTGCTTCAACAACCTTATGGGTATATATGAAAAATAATATATATTCAATAGTTTTTTTTGTTAGATGCGCTAAAATTTATGGATATGATTGACTTTTTTTGCGTCAACTTTTATAATATGATTAAGCAAGTAATAAATTGCGAAAAATCAGTATAAATGAAACGGAGTAATAATATGGATATTTCTTCTCTCGTAGGCACTCTCATGAGTTCCGACAGCGTATCTAATCTCGGCAAAACCACCAAAACCGATAACGGCACCGTTAAAAACGTTCTTTCCGCTGCACTTCCTTCTCTGCTGAGCGGCGCTAAAGAGCAGAGTGAGGACAGTTCCTCCGGCTTTGCAGTCCCACGGCAAAAAGGATACCTCCAATCTTGCTTCCTTCCTCGGCGGCGTAGATATGGCAGACGGCGGCAAAATCGTAGGTCATCTTCTCGGCGGCAAGTCGGATGATGAGATTTCCGGTATTGCCAAGAAGGCAGGCGCAAGCAAAAAGGATACCTCCAATATCCTTTCCGCCGCAGCTCCTCTGCTTATGAGTCTTCTCGGTCAGCAGTCGTCCTCGTTCTCTTCTTCCTCCTCCGGTAATTCCGCACTGGGCGGCATTGTTTCAACCATTTTGCAGAATGTTGACGTTTCCGACCTTCTCGGTAATCTTCTCGGCGTAGGCAGCAACGAATCTTCCTCTACTACCTCCACGGGCAAGAAGAAAAAGAAGACTTCCTCTTCCTCTTCTTCCTCCTCCGGCAAGAAAAAGACTTCTTCATCTTCTTCCTCCTCCGGCAAGAAAAAGACTTCTTCGTCTTCATCTTCTTCCGCAAAGAAGAAAACCTCTTCCACATCTTCCGCAAAAAAGAAGACCTCTGCTTCGGCAAAGAAGGAAGAGAATTCCGCTCTGGGTGCAGTAGGCGATATTCTCGGCAGCCTGCTTAAATAATCACAGATAATCCAAAAGACGGCTTGATTT
>JAKSPP010000175.1 GCA_024404735.1 Oscillospiraceae bacterium
GCATCATCTGATAGGCAAAATTTATGCTCCGTTCTGCTATAAGAACGGCGCTTTTTCATTGCGATTGACAGGGGGAGCGCAGGGGAATATACTTCGGATGTAAGCATTTTAATAATAACGGGAGCCGCCATGAAAATTATTGCGCCTCAATACTACGAAAAATTTCATTGCACCGCCTCTGCCTGCAGGCACACCTGCTGCGCGGGCTGGGAGGTGGAAATTGATGCGGAAAGCCTCGAGCGTTTTCGGGCTTATCCCGATATTTTTCCCTGCATCGAGCAGGACGAAACTGCGCATTTTCGCCTTGAGACGGGGGAGAGGTGCCCCTTCCTAAACGGGGACGGTCTCTGCCGCATGATACTTTGCCATGGCGAGGATATTCTCTGCCAGACCTGCAGGGACCATCCGCGCTTTCGCAGCTTCTGGACGGACAGAACGGAGCTGGGACTCGGCCTTGTCTGCGAGGAGGCGGCAAGGCTCATATTAAGTCAGCCGGAGCCGATGAGGCTTATTGAGCTTTCCGATGACGGGGAGCTTTCCTCACTTCCCGAGGACGAAGCATGGCTTCTGGAGCTGCGTGAAAGGCTTCTCTCCTCAATAGAGCAAAGCGGTCCCGAGGCAAGGCTTTTGGAGTACCTCATTTACCGCCATCTGCCCGATGCTCTATACGATAACCGAGTGGAGGAACGCATAGCCTTCATACGCGAGGCCTACGGTGAGATAGTCGGAGAATGGGAAAAGACAGACGGCAGCATAGAAAAACTCGCCGAGTGCGCGCGTAAGTGGTCCTACGATGTGGAGTACGACACCGAGGAACTGGAAAACAGACTCAGCGCTCTGGATGATAATTGACAGACTCAGTCATCTATAATAAAATCAAACAAAAAACAGCATTTTTGGAGGGTGAAATATGGGATACTTTTTACCGATGATATTAGGCGTAATACTTTCAATAGTTTTTGCTAAATCCAAGGGTGGCTGGATATGGCTTGCAATAGCCTCTGCGCTCCAGTTCGTGAGCATCCTCGGTACTGCGAAGAGACTCGCACTCTTCGGTCTTAGCGCCACGAGCTACTGGACCACATTTACTATACTCTTGTTAATCGGTGTGGTGGGATTTGCCATTCGCAAAGAAAATGGAAAAGAGAAACAAAAGGATGCTAGTAAAGAAAATAATATAGCTAATGGCAATGAACAGCAATAAGGAAAATAATAAAAAAGCAGTCATCCGAAAGGATGACTGCTTTTTTGGTGCGAGAGAGGAGACTTGAACTCCCACGTCGGTTGACACACGCCCCTC
>JAKSPP010000176.1 GCA_024404735.1 Oscillospiraceae bacterium
ATCAACAAGATTCATGTTGATATGTCTTGAACCGTCTATAGCCTTAAGAACGGTTTCCTTTGTGATTTCATGAAATTCAATTCTATCCGCGTCTTCAGGCGCAATTCCGAGAATGTTGCAGATATGCCAGGAAATTGCTTCGCCTTCGCGGTCAGGGTCAGTTGCGAGATAAACCCTGTCGCTTTCTTTTGCAGCAGCTTTGAGTTCCTTGATAAGGGAAGCTTTTCCCCTTACAT
This sequence comes from Oscillospiraceae bacterium, assembly GCA_024404735.1. Lineage (GTDB taxonomy): Bacteria > Bacillota > Clostridia > Oscillospirales > Oscillospiraceae > JAKSPP01. The sequence goes on from JAKSPP010000176.1 coordinate 237, forward strand.
TTATGTATTCAGGCTCGAAGTTTTCTTCAATGCTTACACCCATGCGGCTCTTAGGAAGATCCCTTACATGACCTACGGATGCCATTACTTTGTACTTGCTGCCTAAAAACTTACTGATAGTCTTCGCCTTGGACGGAGACTCTACAATTACCAAACTTTTTTTACCGGCCATTGTTTTCACCTCTAAAAGAAAATTATCTACTATATAATATATAGAAGATAATTTGTCAAGATAAATTAAGAATAGAACAGTCGGTTTCCCTCGAGTCGAAGCAATCCCCTAAGCTCGAGAGAACATACCATCCGGGCAATTTTCGCACCGTTTTCATAAGATATAAGAGCTAATTCATCGCAGCTTATCCCCGGACTGTGCTGCACGATTTCAAGTCTGCGCAGCTCGTCCTCGCTGCAATTTGCCAGCGATATTTCTATCTGTTTTCCTTCTATTCCCAGGGTTTCGAGGAGCTTATCCATATTGGTTATGGGCATTGCTCCATCCGCGATAAGCGCGTTTACACCCGTGCTTCCGGGCTGATTGATATTTCCCGGCACCGCATACACATTTCTTCCCTGATCGAGCGCAAGCCTTGCGGTAATCATGCTTCCGCTCTTGTATGCACCCTCTACTACGATAACATCTCTTGCAAGCCCGCTTATTATACGGTTTCTTGCGGGAAAGTTACCGGGATAGCCTCTTGCTCCGGGTTCATATTCAGAAAGTATAAGCCCGTTTTGTGATATCTCCGTGTAGAGTTTGTTATTACTTCCGGGAAAAGGAACATCTATGCCCGTTCCGAGCACAGCAACGGTAGGAGTCCCCTTCATAAGACAGGCCCTGTGCCCCTCCGTGTCTATTCCCTCGGCCATGCCGGATACTATGGGAATGCCGCACGAAGCGATTTTCCCCGCAATTTCCCTTGCAGCCCAGCGTCCGTAAGGAGAAGCCTTTCTTGTGCCGACTATAGCAACAAGAGGACCCCTGATTATCGAAATATCGCCGATATAGTAGAGCTTCTTCGGAGCGTTCTGTATAGCCCTGAGATGCGCAGGGTATTC
>JAKSPP010000177.1 GCA_024404735.1 Oscillospiraceae bacterium
CCCGCCCCGAAGCGGGAGTCTGCCGTAAGAGGCAGATAAAACAGGCCGGAGCCCACAGTGCTCCATATAAGCCAGGGTAAAGGCTTGCTTTTTATTTCCGAAATAATTCTTTTAAGGTGCCCTTCTCTTAATACAAGAAGGAATACTATGGGCAGGGTAAAGAAGTACCTCAGGGCGGGGCTCCACAGCCAGTATCCGCCCGACAGGTTTATGGAGCGGTTAAAAATAAATGTAAATGCAAAGAAAAAGGAGGATAAAATTCCAAGAAGGAGAGCTTTTGTTTTCATTATCTATATTCCCCGGTGATTCCAGAGCCCCGTATATATGTACGGGCAGAGGATAAGTAAAAATAATAAGGTGATTTTAGTCTTATGCGTAAAATTCGTCAAGTCAAAAAATAGTCAGATAAATACTTGCTTTATAAAAATCAATGTAATATAATGTATTGCTTATATTATGCTCAAATACTGTGTCCGAATATGGAGTTTAAGAAATATATGTTCAGGAAATCAAAGTTTAAGGCTGCTTTACTCTTGCTTATAATGACCTTCACCCTGCTTCTTCCGGTATTTTCATTTGCCGGGGAGGGTGAATATATAACGGGTCGCATTCCGGAAAAGTGGAAGGATAATCCCGCGGAAATGCCGGAGGAGGAATACCCCGAGAGCTGGGAACGCTTCAGGGGCAAGACAACTCAGGAAATTTTCGATGAATTCGGCAAGGACCACTGGGTTTCCGAAACAACCGTTGCCTTCTGCTACTACAACACGGTTACGGGCGATGAATATGTCTATAACGGGGACCGCTTCATCGTGGCCGGCTCTCTTTATAAGCTCCCCCTCAATATGTATTATTGCGACAGAATCTATGAGGGCGAGATGGACTGGGATACACTTCTCTTCGGACGAAAGTACTCCGAGATTATCTCCTGGTCCGTAACCTATTCCTCAAACGGAATTTCCGAGCTTCTGCAGCAGGACCTCGGAACCTACCCCACCTACCGCCGCACAATCTCCCCCTATGTGGGAATAACCGATGAGTCCGTCTTTGACTATAACTATCTGAACAGAAACCTCTTTAACGTAAACGGAATGCTCTACTGTCTCAAGAGCATCTATTACTCCCCCGAGCGCTACGGTGAAATAGTAAACTGTATGCTGGAGGCAAACCCCGGCGAGTTTCTGGAAACCGCGGGTCTGGAGCTTGATATAGCCCAGAAATACGGCTATCTCACCTATGACGACCACCGCTTCCTCCACGTTGCGGGTATCATCTATGCCGATGACCCC
>JAKSPP010000178.1 GCA_024404735.1 Oscillospiraceae bacterium
AGACTGTATGCGTCGTCAATACTTCCAGAAGGAAAAGATTATACCTTCTGGGGCAAGCGCGTAAGCCAGGGCCATTCAGACGCCGTCAGAAGGATTCCGGGTGTTGCGGATGCCAGACAGTACACCTGCCCCTGCGAGGCCGCTCTTGATGCTGTCAGAGCCGGTGAGAATCCCGAGCTCGGCACTGCCGACAAGCACGAGCGCGTCTGCTATGTAGTCGCTGAGGAAGGCGCCGACAGAGCCCGCATTGAAAACGAAATCAAAACGATGCCCAACTATTTTGCGGATTACCGTACTACCGTCCACTTCATTTCCGCAGAGGAAATGAAGAAGGAGCACTCGGAGCTTCCTCACGGCGGCTTTGTAATCAGAACCGGCAAGACCGGCATGTGCGGAGAGCACAGCCACGTCATCGAATACAGTCTGAAGCTCGACTCCAATCCGGAGTTTACGGCATCGGCCATAGTGGCATTTGCAAGAGCAATCAACAGGATGGCAAAACGCGGAAATACCGGCTGCAGGACGGTGTTTGATATTGCGCCCGCGGACTTGTCCCCCATGTCTCCCGAAGAGCTCCGCGCCCATATGCTCTGACATTTATCAGGAAATAAATACATGGCAACCGGGATGATAAGCAGTCCTCCACTGTTTATCATCCCGGCTGTTTTCCGTGATTTTGAAACTGTCACCGAATATTCATTTATCTTTTACTTGATTTTTATTCAAATATAAGTTATAATATATAAGCAAAAAATGGGTTAATATGCCCGTTGACCAATGTCACTCATATTTCTCTTATTTTTAATTATTATTTAGCAGGAATTGAAAATGAAAATTACCAAAGCGGTCATACCCGCAGCGGGACTCGGTACGAGAATGCTCCCCATAGCGAGGGCTGTTCCGAAGGAGATGCTGCCGATTGTCGACAGGCCCGCAATGTCATATCTGGTCGAAGAGGCCGCTAAATCCGGAATTACAGATATACTGATTATCACCGGAAGAAACAAGGCAGCCATAGAGGATTATTTTGACTATTCTCCCGAGTATGAGGCTGCCTTTGAAAGGAAGGGCCGTCCCTGGGAAACAGAGGCAATGAGAGCCTGCGCGGCACCTTTGGGAGTAAGGGTTTTCTTTATGAGACAGAAGGAGGCTCTGGGCCTCGGACACGCAATACTGTGCGCCGAATCCTTTGTCGGAAACGAGCCTTTTGCGGTTCTTTACGGCGACGATATTATCTTTGAAGACAGGGATGAGAAGCCGGTCACGGCCCAGCTTA
>JAKSPP010000179.1 GCA_024404735.1 Oscillospiraceae bacterium
TACATTCCTCGCCGCTGTCTCTGTGCTCATTGATATAGGACGAGTGAGTAAGCGCCTCGTGGAGAAGCTCTTTATTTCCGAATTCGTATCCTATCCGCTCCTCAAGCTTTTCCTGCTGTAACGGCAGAACTGTGTCAGACATTTTCAGATTTCCTTTCATCCTTGACTTTCTTCAGATACTCCGATGCGCTTTTCAATTCTCTGTCGGTATTGCCGCGCACGAAATCAACAGCCTGTCCCAGAGCATTGGCAAACGCTGATGCATCGGAATTGCCGTGTGCCTTGAATACGGGCTTTGAGAGTCCGACGACAGGAGCTCCGCCGTAATTCTTATAATTGAACTTTTCCTTAACACCGTTAAGGTCCTTTTTTATCATAAGTCCCGCAAGCTTATTGATGCGGCTCTTATAAAGTGTATCCTTCAGATAACCGAGAAACACCTTTGATATACCCTCTGTGTATTTGAGCAGAATATTACCTGAAAAACCGTCGCAGAGCAGGACGTCACATCTTCCGTAGGGCACGTATCTGCCCTCAATGTTGCCGACGAAATTGATGTTTTTCATATTTTTCAGTATTTCGTATGACTCCGTCTGGAGAGGCGTTCCTTTGGTCTCCTCCGCACCGTTATTAAGAAGTCCCACGCGGGGAGAATCCTTTCCGAACAGCTTTTTATAATAAATGCTGCCGATAAGCGCCCACTGCTCCATATACTCGGGCTTTACCTCAAGATTCGCGCCTGCGTCAAGTATCATTACGGGCGTTTCAAAAGGAAGCACTGCCGCAAGGCACGGACGGTCAACACCGGGGAGCCTGCGCACAGTCATAGTCGCACAGAAGATGAGTGCTCCGGTGGATCCTGCGGAAACGAATACGGCTCCGTCTTCTTCTTTCAGAAGGCGAAGTCCCCGGCACAAGGAGGAATCCTTTTTGTTTCTGAAAGCCTCGGAGGGGTTATCCTCCATTGTGACGACTTCTGACGCAGCCTCTATCCTTATTCCGTCGAGAGAAAGCCCCTGCTTTGCCGCGGAGTCTCTTATCTCGTTTTCTTTTCCGACAAGTATCATTTCAGCGTCCGGATATTTTTCCGCCGCCGTAACGGTACCCGCAACGATTGCGTCTGGGGCGTTGTCTCCGCCCATGGCGTCGATATAAACTCTCATATTTTTTCCTTAATTCTTTCGATTGCTTCAA
>JAKSPP010000018.1 GCA_024404735.1 Oscillospiraceae bacterium
CGCTTTTTTAATATTAAAAATACGATATTATTCTGCCGGCTCTGACTGTTCAAGCTCCTTTGCTAGCTTTACAAGTCTTGAAGTGCCCAGACGCTCGGCACCTGCATTAACAAACGCCTCTGCGTCCTCAAAGGAAGAAATACCCCCTGCGGCCTTTATCTTAAGGGAAGCGGGTGAATGCTTCCTCATAAGCTCTATATCATAGAGAGTGGCACCACCCTCAGAAAAGCCTGTGGAGGTTTTTATGAAGTCGGCACCGGAAGCCCCCACAACAGCGCACATCTCGGCCTTCTCCTCATCGGATAAAAGGCAGGTTTCGATGATAACCTTGAGGATTTTATCGCCGCAGGCCTCCTTAACAGCCGCAATCTCTTCGGAGAGCTTATCAAAGCGCTTTTCCTTAATCATACAGATATCGGCAACCATATCGATTTCATCGGCACCGTGTGCGATTGCGTCACGGGCCTCAAAGACCTTTACGGCAGTAGTACTGTATCCGTTTGGGAAGCCTATTACCGTACAGATTTTCATTCTGTCGCCGCAGTAACGTCTTGCCCCCGCAACATGAACGGGAGGAATGCAGACACTTGCGCATCCGTATTTTATCGCGTCATCACAGATGACTTTTATTTCCCCGGAGGTGCAGTCCTGACGAAGAAGAGTGTGGTCACATCTTGCGAGAATATCTTGTATTTCCATAGAGATTATTTTTCCGCCTCACGAAGGAGTCTTAAATCATAGGGCTCGTAAACGACATTGGAATAATTGTCAAAATCAAGGACAACGCCGGTCCAGTCGGAGTGCATTTCACCTGTCTGCTTAATAAGGACATCGTAAAGAACGTCATAGGTTACTCCGTCCTCTCCCTCCTCTGTTATTGTGCTGTAGGGAAGGGTTCTGTGGTAGGAAATGACATGGCCGTCCTTATTGAATTCGTAGTTGCAGCGGATTCTGCAGCCGTAGAGGCTGTCGAAGGAAAACTCATTCATAAGGATTTCAAGGATGTCATCACCCTCCTCCTTATAGAGGTTTTCAAGGGTTGTGATGGTGTAGTCCGCTCTGAACTGAATGGGGATGTTGTAGGGAGCAAAGCGCTTTTCGAAATTGCGGATTTTCTCGGCATCGTAGGAGCCTGTAAAAAGAACGCAGTTAATTCGGACATTGCACTTAAGTCTTCCGAATATTTCATCGGAGCATTCAACAACATACTTTTTGATGTGTCTGGAGCAGTTTACACAGGTTATTTTATCCTTGTTGTGATTAAGGAATTCGACTACCTCATCCTCGGTATGATTCTTGAAGGTGGGGAGAGTTGTATTTATGAAAATTCTGTGTGTGGAAGGAATGAGATCAAGGAAGCTCTGAAGAGAAGGAAGATTTGCAAGAGGCTCTCCTCCGGTGAAAACAAAATCACAGTTCGGGGTGAGCTTATCTAACTTCAAAATGGACTCTTTGATCTTTTCCTCGGAAAATCCCTTTGCCTCCTTATATTCCTGCTTGTTTATGCAGAAGGGGCAGTTGTTTCCACAGTCATACGGGACAAAAACTGTAACGGTAGACCCACCGACGCGGGTTTTATAGCGGTTGCTCATATCACTTTTTCCGGTCCTTTTTGAATTATTGTTATTAAAAAGCGGTTTAAGATAACAATATTTTATACTATATATTATATATTGCTTTTACTTTAGCATTTATTATTCAATAAGTCAATAACAATAATCGGCATTATGCCCAAAAGAATGATAATTAAATTATTCACAATTACAGTGATTATTAACAAATATCACCTTATTGGCAGGTATGCGCATAAACAAATTAATAATGGCTGAAAAAAAGCCTTTTTTTTGCTTTTAGCTATTGACTTTTAGGGCTTTTTTTGATAATCTCTTTAAGCGCTTTTCTCGGAGCGCAGTTTTCAAATTAAACTTTATATTAATGATCATTTGGAGGATATTATGAACAAGACTGATCTCATTAACGCAATCGCTGAGAAGGCAGGCCTTTCCAAGAAGGACAGCGCTGCTGCTCTCAATGCTTTCATTGAAGCTGTTTCCACCTCTCTCGAGGCCGGTGACAAGGTTCAGCTCGTTGGCTTCGGCACTTTTGACGTTAAGGAGCGTGCCGCACGTACCGGTCACAACCCCAGAACCGGCGCTGCTGTTGAAATCGCTGCTGCAAGAATTCCCGGATTCAAGGCCGGCGCAGCTCTCAAGGCTAAGGTTTCCAAGTAATTTTTATCTCATATGAGAATAGATAAATATCTCAAGGTCTCGCGTCTTATTAAAAGACGCACCGTTGCCAACGATGCCTGTGACAAGGAACGAATTGTCGTTAACGGCAGGCAGGTTAAGGCCGGCTATCAGGTTAAGCTGGGCGATATTATAGAGGTCGCCTTCGGTACCAGAACCCTTAAGGTTGAGGTTACCGATATTTCGGAAAATGCAAACAAGGCTCAGGCCGGAGCAATGTACAAAGAGATAATATAAGAGATATGCGAAAACGCCTTCGGAAATAATCCGAAGGCGTTTTCGTTATATATATCGGCAAAAAGGCGGTAAACAGGCCGTATCAGAAGTAACGTCTGTACTCCTCGGCTTCTGTGAATACTATATCCATGGGATAGTCAAAGCCCTTTACGGGAACTGCGGTTACCTTCTGAATCTCATAGGCAGCGGCAACCTTAACTGCGTGGGGACACTTTGCAAGGAAACGGTCATAAAAGCCTCCGCCCATACCAAGGCGTCTGCCGTCTGTGTCAAAGGCAGCACAGGGGCATACAATCATATCTATCTCATCGGGATTTATTTCAAAGGAGTATTCTCTGACGGGCTCAACAATTCCCTGATAGCCGGATTTCCATGCATCACTGTGCTTGGGTAGAAGTGCAATCATCTCTCCGGGAGCAACACAGAGAGGATAAACGAAACGCTTTCCGAAGGCACGGGGATCAAGCACAATGTAAGAGAGGTCAACCTCATTTCTGAAGGCTCTGTACAGCATTATTGTATCGGCGCGCTCAAATTCCTCGGAGGAAAGAATTTTATTTGCAATCTCAGCAGATTTATCGTCAACGGCAGAATACTCAAGAGAATTTCTGTCATCAATCTTTCTTTTGCGAAGCCATTTTTTAAGGCGCTCAAGATAGACTCTCTTAATACTGTTGCAGGTTGCATCGGGACATACGGCAACAATAATTCCGCGCTCCCCGGCGTTATCGAAGGCGGCACCGAGAGTCTCCATAAGACCTCCGGCGGTAATTGCCTCACAGCCCGAAAGAAGAATGCTCTTTGAAAGCTTTGATGCACTGAGAGCATCGTCCGTGTCGGGAGTAAGAGCAAAAAAAACATCGGCAGCGGGGGCAAGAGAGGATATAACGCCCTGATAATCACTGTCGGAGTTTGCAGCCATTATAACGGTTACCTTCATTCCGCCGAAAAGAGGATTAACGTTTTCAAGCAGAGCCTCGGCGTCATTTTTGTTATCTGAGTTATCTAAAATAAACAGAGGATTTGTTCCCAGTATTTCGTACTTAGACATTAAATCACAAGCCTCCGAAAAATATCTGTTTCAATAGAAAATTAAGCTAGATTATAGCATCATATTTTGGATATGTAAAGACAAAAATCAAACGCAACGCAAAAAAATCCCCCGGAATACCCGGAGGATTTTTTATTATGCGAACACTTACGAAAGAGCGGTTTCTCTGAAGGGAGAAATATTGAACTTTCCCGCTATGAGAGAATCGAGAATAATTTTTGCAGAGGACACATCCGATGAAGAGCAAACAAATCCGAGCGCTCTTTCATACACCGTCAGATAGCTTGTTACGGCATACGGAGATGAGGCATTTTCTCCTACGTAAATAAGGGGCGAGCAAAGGGCAAAGCCGGAAGAGGAAAGAGCTTTCTCTATATCCTCGGATTTGTTTTTGGCTATTTCTTCTTCCTCTGAGGCTTCGGGAGCCTTGACCAGAGAAAGGCAGGTCTCTGTCAGCGCAGCCTCAAAAAGCAGGCGCGGAAACGAAGCTATCTCATCGGCGGAATCAGGTGAAAAGCCGATTGCAAATCCTTTTGATACCAGCATTCTGACCCTGTCGGGATTGTTTTTTACATCCTCCGAGGAAAGAAAAACCGTCACTCTGTTCTCATAGCCCTCAAGCATTCCGAGAAGCTCATCCCCCGGAAGCCCAACAAAGCCCGTTTTTACAACAATCTCCTCATAGGTTTTTTCCTCCCGGGGCTCCGGCGTGGCGGAAGGACTGTCCCCGGGCTTCTCCTCGTGACTTGCCTTCCAGGACGCAGCGTAGCTTTTCATAAGAGATGAGGCTGCGGAGGCAAACTCCGAATCGTCCAGAACGCAGGCGGAGGTTTTGAGCCTCAGCACTTTTCCGTTATCTGTTTCAAAACGGGATACGGAAAAGCATCCGAAAAAGGCAGACATAAAGGACAGAGGGAGATAAACCGTTCCCCCAACCAGAATGGCCGGGAAGGCATACTTAAACTCATCGGAGTCAAAGGTTGAGCCATCGCGAAGGTCAAAGAAGACCTGCAGGTCATCATTATATAGGTAAGCCGTTGAGCATGAAGAGAGGTAATTGTAATATATCCCGAAGCCGTAATTTGTGAAAACCCAGTAGGGCAGATATTCTCTTCCCCCCTGATAATACACTACGTTAATCAGCTCCGGCGGGAGAGTATCGTCTATTGAAATAAAGCTTACAGAGGTATCTGCGGGAGCGGAAACAGGTGCAATAAGGGATGCAATGAGGAGGACAGAAAGAATGAAGGCAATTACTTTTCTCTTCATATCCTCTGTCCTCCTTAAATTATGATTTATTTTATAATATTATTAATAAGTATTTCCCGCGAATTATTGATTATCTTCGTTTTTATTTTCTTCCGCGCCGGGGATAACGAAGTCCATGGGAAGAGGCTGGCCTATTGGCTGGCCCTTTTTGTTTTTTCTGACCTTCTTTTCGGGAAGTCCTCTTTCACGGCGGCTCTTTCTTATAAGCTTCTTAACAATCACAATTATTACGACAACTATAACAATGAATATGAGCCAGCCTATCCAGTTGTAAGCAAGGTCAATAAGAAGGTCCTCACAGCCGTCCTTGAAGTTCTCAATGCTTCTGCCCAATGCATTTGTGAATTTGGCGCCGAAGCCTATTACGGGCTTTTCGGTTTCGGTTTCCTTATAAACCTCTCTGAGGGAGAGATTAATGGTGGAATAACCTATAAGTGAATCATATTTACGAAGAGAGCCTGTGAGATTCTCTATATAGAGCTCTGTTTCGGAAATTGCAGATTCAAGAGTGATGATATCCTCCATCTTTTCCGCCTCCGAAAGGAGCTTCTGAAGTCTCTCAAGCTTTGTTCTGGCGGTTACCATACGGGACTCAAGATCGTAATATGCCTCGGAAACATCCTTGGAATCTTTGGACATGGTTTTAACATTGCAGAATCCGCCGAAGGAGGAGCAAACCTCTTCAAATGTATCTGCGGGAACACGGATTGTGCAGTCAAGATTCCTGTAGGTTGAATAATTGGAGGTGCTCCAGTTTTCAAAATAACCGCCCTTTGAATAAACAAGGCTTTCAATGGAGGAAAGGGCTTTGTCGTATTCGGTGCTTTCTGCGGAAACATTTGCGGTATAAATAAGCTTTACATTTGCGGGAAGAGAAGGCGCCGGGGCGACATCATAGGCAGTCTCCTCATAATAGTAATCCTCCTCCGGATAGAAGCCGCCGTCATAGCCGTAGCCCGGTGCAACGGAAGCCGAGGATTCATAATAAGAATAGTCGTCGGTTTTGGCAGCGGAAGAATAATAACCGTTCGAACTGCTGCCGCAGCCGCAGAGTGATAGTACAAAAGCAAGTGCAAGTAACGAAGTTACGATTCTTGAAAGATACTTTTTCATAGCTTTCTCCTTTTGGGTAATGAATTAAGCAAAAATGTGTTGTAGAATTTGTTAACGATAAAAATTCCGGCGCATAAATTTAATCTGCTTATGTCATTATGACGATATTATCATAAAAAAGTTTCAGTGTAAACCATAAAATATACATAAGAATGCCAAGAAAATAACAAGAAAAGACCTGAAACAAGGTTTGCACAGACATCATTGTAATTTCCTACAATATACAGGCATTAAAATCGGCATTTTTGTAATTGACTATTCGGGACTATTGGAGTATTCTATGCAAGTAATTAAGTGCCCCATATTGAGGTGCGTTTAGATTATGTCAATAAATTCATTATTATATTAGGAGAATCAATCATGATTGTAATCGGCGAAAAAATCAATGGTTCCATCCCCTCCATCGCAGAAGCTATCGCAAACCACGATGGCGAGCTCATCAAGCAGCGTGCAATTGCTCAGGCTGAGGCCGGCGCAACCTACATTGACTGCTGTGCTTCCGTTGACGAGGCAGTTGAGGTTGAGACCCTTCATTGGATGATCGACCTTATCCAGTCTGTTACCGAAGTTCCCATTGCTGTTGACAGCCCCTCCACTCAGGTTCTGGTTGAGGCTTATAAGTTCTGCAACAAGCCCGGTCTTTTCAACTCCGTTTCCGGCGAAGGCACCAAGATTGAGGATATCTTCCCCATCATGGCAATGCCCGAGAACAAGGACTGGGAAGTAGTTGCCCTCCTTTCCGACGACACCGGTATTCCCAAGACTGCCGCTGACCGTCTCAAGGTTTTCGATCACATCATGGCTAAGGCCAACGAGTACGGCATTGCTCCCAACCGTATCCACATCGACCCCCTGGTAGAGATGCTCTGCACCTCCGAGGATGGTATCGCAATGGTTGAAGAGGTTATGGCTACCATCAAGTCCAAGTACCCCACCATTCACATCACCGGCGCTGTTTCCAACATCTCCTTCAACCTCCCCTACCGCAAGATTCTCAACATGGGCTTCACCGTTCTTTCCATGGCTGACGGCCTTGATTCCGCAATCTTCGATCCTCTGAACGCAAACCTCATGGGCATGATCGGCTGCACCGAGGCTATTGCTGCTGCAGGCGGTGTTTCTGCTGATATGGACCTTGCTGCTGTTGCAGCAAAGCTCCCCGCAGAGCAGGTTAAGTTCCTCTACCCCGTATATGTTGCTCTCTGCATGAAGGAAGGCATCATTGAGGTTGAAGAGGATGAGGATTACGAGCGCGATATCGCCGGCCTCTACGAGTCCCTCAAGGGCAACCTCACCGACGACGCCGACACCAGAGACTTCCTCGGAATGCTCTACGCTGTTGACGCTCTTCTCGGCAACGACGAATTCTGCATGGCTTACATCTCCGCACAGCGTGCGGGAGATTTCGGTCCTGTAAAAAAGTAATTTAACCCCGGCAATTAAATAAATTTATTAATTATATCTTAAAGGATATTTTTTAGGAGGAAATTATTATGTCTACCATTACTGATCTCGCAACCGCCGTAGAGAACGGCAAGCTCAAGCTCGTTCCCAATCTCGCAAAGCAGTGCATTGACGAAGGCTGCGCTCCCATGGACACCCTTAACGCTATGATCGGTGCTATGGACGTCGTTGGCGAAAAGTTTAAGAACGGCGAAATCTTTGTTCCTGAGATGCTCATCGCTGCAAAGGCTATGAAGAAGGGTGTTGACGTTGTTAAGCCCCTCCTCGCTGAGGGCGGCGCTGTTTCCGCAGGCAAGATGATTATGGGTACCGTTCACGGTGACCTCCACGATATCGGCAAGAACCTCGTTATCATGATGATCGAGTCCGCCGGTTTCGAAGTTATCGACCTCGGTGTTGACGTTCCTGTTGCAAAGTTCGTTGAGGAAGCTTCCAAGCCCGATGTAAACATCGTTGGTGTTTCCGCACTTCTTACCACCACCATGCCCGCAATGCAGGAGACCGTTGAGGCTCTTAACGCAATGCCCAACCGTAGCCAGTTCAAGATCATGGTTGGCGGCGCTCCCATCACCCAGGCATTCGCAGACGAGATCGGTGCTGACTGCTACACCACTGACGCTGCTTCCGCTGCTCAGGCTGCTAAGACCCTTGCATAAGCTTAACGCTCAATAAGCTTATTTGAATTTTCCCTCCTGCTCCGGCAGGAGGGATTTTTCTTATTCTCTTTTACATTGCGGATAGCAATTAATTATTTTTATTTTTTCAAAAATAATGCTTGACAAAATCCCGAATATGTGTATAATATTATTTGCTTAGCGGATTTGTGTAAAGGTAGCACACCGGACTCTGACTCCGTTTGTGAGGGTTCGAATCCTTCATCCGCTGCCAAAGAACAGGTTCTTCGGAAGCTGTTCTTTTTTATTTTGTTTTCTTAAGAAATAATTAACCGGTTCCGATACTGTTTTTAAGCATCGGAGCCGGTTTTGTTTTTCCTATTATTAAAGGTTTATATCTGGGACCTTTTTATTCCCGCCATATCCTCAAAGCCAAAGGCTTCATATCCGCAGCTTAGAGCAAAGGCATAGGCTTCGTCAAAGGCATATGAAATGCCGTCTTCAAAATGGGCATCTCCGGAGAGGAGCACCCGAGCCCCCCTTTCCTTCATTGCACTTAATATACCCGATGCCGGGTAAGGTGAGCTTCGCCAGGAGCGGGACATTGCGCCCGTGTTGATTTCAAAGAAAACCTGTCTTCCCCTCATTATTTCATCAAGTGCCGAAACAGCAAGGACATTATAGGCTTCTCCCCCGTCCTTTGCAATCGGCCTTGATTTCTCATCGAATTTGGTAATCAGGTCGAAGTGGCCTATAATATCCGCATCTGTTTTTTCCTTCACTTCGCTGAGAAGCTCATAGTATGCATTAGCATAAGAAAGGGCGTCTCCGCCAAAAGCGTTTCTGATTGCTTTTTCCGTGTCCTCAGGAGAGTAGTCAACACCGTAGTACTCGCCCTTTACCTTTACATAGTGAACAGAGCCTATTACATAATCGTATGCAGCGGGGTCATCCTCAGAAAAGTAATCCATTTCGGCTCCGCAGAGCACCTCAATAACGCCCTTGTATTTCTCCTTGAGCCTTTTCATCTCTTCTCTGAAGAAAAGTGTTTTCTCTCTTGACATACTTTCTCTGTCAAAGGGAATATAGGCATGCTCCGATATACCGACGGTTTTAAGTCCCTTTTCTATTGCCTTTTTTACCATTTCCTCCGGAGTGTTTTTTCCGTCGGTCAGGTTTGTATGCATATGCAAGTCAAAAAGAAACTGCATTAAGTCATCTTCTCCTGCTTTACCTTCTTATCTATTACATGACGGGAGGCAAGCTCTGCCTTTACATCCTCGAGAGTGATGCCCATCTGTGCCATAAGAACCATTGCATGGTAAGCAAGGTCGGCAAGCTCGTATATAGTCTCGCGCTTATCGTCCGCCTTTGCGGCAATAATAACCTCTGTTGACTCTTCGCCCACCTTCTTGAGAATCTTATCGATTCCCTTCTCGAAGAGATAGCTTGTGTAGGAGCCTTCCTTTGCACTGTCCTTTCTTCCCATTATAAGCTCCATAAGACCGTCGGCGGAGAACTCCGGGGCAACGTCGGGAGCCTCATAAAGCTCATTGAAGAAGCAGCTGTCGGAGCCTGTGTGGCAGGCGGGGCCCTCTTTATTTACCATTACAACAAGAGCATCATTATCGCAGTCTGCAGTAATGGATACTATATTCTGATAATTTCCGGAGGTCTCACCTTTGAGCCAGAGCTCCTGACGGGAGCGACTCCAGAAGCAGGTCTTTCCCTTTTCAAGGGAGATTTTAAGACTCTCCTCGTTCATATAGGCAAGAGTCAGAACCTTTTTGGAGCTGTTGTCAACAACTATTGCGGGAATAAGTCCGCGCTCATCGAATTTTAAGTCTTTGATTTCCATGTATCTGTTTATCTCCTTAAGCCTTAAATGGCTCTTACATTTATTCCGTTATCCGAAAGGAGCTTTTTAAGCTCCTCTATTTTTACTTCTCCGAAGTGGAAGATGGAGGCGGCTAAGCCCGCATCGACCTTCGGAAGGGTTTTGAGCAGTTTTAGAAAGTCCTCTGCGCAGCCGGCACCGCCGCAGGCAATTACGGGGACGGAAACCGCATCACTGACTGCCTTCAGCATTTCAAGGTCAAAGCCGCCCTTAACTCCGTCTGTATCAATGGAGTTAAGTACAACCTCACCTGCACCGTTATCCACGCAGCGTTTTATCCAGGATACGGCCTCAAGGTCTGTTTCTTCTCTTCCGCCCTTGGCAAATACCTTGAAAACGCCGTTTACTCTCTTAACATCGGCGGAAATAACAACGCACTGATTGCCGTATCTCTCGGCTGCCCTTGGGATTAAATCGGGGTTTCTAATGGCGCCCGAGTTAACGGAAACCTTGTCGGCACCGCACTTCAGAACTCTGTCAAAATCCTCCACTGTGTTGATTCCACCGCCCACCGTAAGAGGAATAAACACCTTTTTTGCCGTTTCGGTCAATATGTCCGTAAACAGCTTTCTTCCGTCGGAGGAGGCGGTTATATCATAGAAAACAAGCTCATCCGCTCCACAGGAGGAGTAAAACTCCGCAAGCTCCACGGGAGAGGAAACATCGCCCAGACCCTTGAAATTAACACCCTTGACAACTCTTCCGTCCTTAACATCAAGGCAGGGTATTATTCTTTTTGTAATCATTTTGCAGCCTCCAGAGCATCCTTTAGATTAATGGCACCTGTATAATATGCCTTGCCTATAATGGCTCCGTAAAGCTCCATTTTGCGAAGAGCGGCAACATCCTCTAGGCTTGATACCCCTCCGGATGCGGTAATATTGAAGCTGTACTTTTCGGAAAGAGCCTTATAAAGAGAGAGATTTGTTCCCTGCATGGCTCCGTCCTTTGAAATATCGGTAATAATAAGAGTCCTTACACCGAGAGCTTCCATTTTATCACAGAAGGCCTCACAGGTCAGTGCACTCTTCTCAAGCCAGCCCTTTACGGCCACATAGCCGTCCTTAATATCTGCACCGACTGCGATTTTATCACCGAATTCGGCAAGAGCCTCTTTAAGAAAAGCCTCATCTGTTACAGCGGCTGTTCCTATAATAACTCTGTCTATACCCTTCGAGATATAATTCTCGGCTGTTTTCATATTTCTGATACCTCCGCCTATCTCACAGTAAAGGCCGGAGGTCTTCTTTATTTCGGATACAATTTCAAGATTGGGTGTATCGCCGGACTTGGCCCCGTCAAGGTCAACTATATGTATTGCGGATGCACCGAGGGCTGCAAAATCCTTTGCAACCTCTGCGGGATTTGAATTATAAACGGTTTTTTTATTGTAATCGCCCTTATAGAGCCTTACTGCCTCGCCGCCTATAATATCAATTGCGGGAAATATTATCATATTTAATTACCTCCCGTCCCAGGCGCAGAAGGCTCTTAATATATTAAGGCCAACCTCACCGCTTTTTTCGGGATGAAACTGGCAGCCGCATACATTGCCCCTTGCAACGGCTGCTGTTATGGGAGCACCATATTCCGTTAAGGCGATGGTACTCTCACTGCAGTCGGCTCCGTAATAGGAATGGACAAAATAAACGAAGTCTCCCTCCCGGATATTCTTAAAAATAGGGTGCTTCTTTTCACCGAAGCTCAGGGCATTCCAGCCTATATGGGGGATTTTAAGCTCCGGCGGGATAACATCGGAAATGGGCTTTACTCCACCGGGAATAAGGCCGAGGCCTTTATGATGTCCGTACTCCTCACTGAAATCGAAAAGAAGCTGCATACCGAGGCAAATGCCCATTATGGGTATGCCCTTATCTGCGGCCTTGAGAAGAACCCGGTCCAGACCGTTTGCCCTGAGGCTGTCGGCAGCATCGCCGAAGGCACCGACACCGGGGAGAATTATTCTCTCCGAAGAAAGGAGTTCATCCTTATCCCCTGTTATTCTGACCTCCTCACCGATGGCGGCGAAGGAGCTTTTAAGGGAGAAAAGATTTCCGACTCCGTATTCTACAATTGAAACCATTTACAGCACTCCCTTTGAAGATGGTATTTTGCCCTGTGCAAGGGGGTTTATTGCCGAGGCAAATGACAGAGCTCTTCCGAAGGCCTTGAAAATGCACTCAATAATGTGGTGGCTGTTTTCCCCGGCAAGCTCTTTTATGTGGAGAGTGATTCTTGCCTCTCTTGTGAAGGCCAGGAAAAATTCCTTAACAAGCTCTGTATCCATATCGCCCACCTTCTCTGTGGGAATGGGGGCATCAAAGCCCAGATAATCTCTTCCGGAGATATCAACAGCACAGAGGACAAGAGCCTCATCCATGGGGATGGTTTTATCACCGTAGCGGTTTATACCGCTTTTATCACCGATTGCCGTATAAAATGCCTTACCGAGAGCAATTCCTATATCCTCTACGGAGTGGTGATAATCAACATAGGTATCGCCCGAGCAGACTACGGAAAGGTCGAAGGAACCGTGTACTGCAAGGAGTGTGAGCATATGGTCGAAAAAGCCGCAGCCTGTTTTAATATCCGCTTTTCCGCAGCCGTCAAGATTAAGGGACAGATTTATATCCGTCTCTGCCGTTTTGCGCTGTATTGTAGCTTCTCTCATGAAATTATCTCCTTTATGCTCTTAATAAGCGTCTCCATCTGCTCTCTTGTGCCTATTGTAATGCGGTTATAGTTTTTAATTCTCTCTGCGGAGAAATGACGGACGATAATGGCTCTTTCCCTGAGCTTAGTAAGAAGCTCTTCACCGGAAATCTTATCGGAGGAGGCGAAGAGGAAGTTTGCATCCTCGCCTATTACCTTAAAGCCGAGCTCTCTGAGGGCAGAGGCAGTATAGGCTCTTGTCTCCTTGATTTTATCGCAGCAGGACATATAATAATCCGCTGTCTCAACGGCCGCCAGACCTGCAGCCTGAGTAAGGCTGTTTACATTATAGGGATTGGTTGAGAATTTAATGAGATCCATATCCGCAATAAGCTTCTCATTTGCAATTCCGAAGCCCAAGCGGGCACCTGCAAGGGCAAAGGACTTGGAGAAGGTGCGTGTAACCATAAGGTTTTCATACCTGTCTATAAGGCCGATTGCACTCTCACCGCCGAAATCGATATAAGCCTCATCTATGATAACTATATTATCCGGATTGGAAGCGACAATTCTCTCAATATCTGATAAGGGAAGAGCAAGGCCTGTAGGCGCGTTGGGGTTTGCAATAACTATATTTTTGCCTATGCCTATATAGTCCTCGGGATTTATGCCAAGCTCGTCGTTAAGTGGGATTTCTTCATATGCGATTTTGTGGAGAGCACAGAAAACCGTATAGAAGCCGTATGAAATATCCGGGAAGGCAAAGGGCTTATCGCCGTATGCCATAAATGCAAAGTTAAGGATTTCATCGGAGCCGTTTGTCATAATGATTTTCTCCGGGGCAACTTTAAGATTTGCACCCAGAGCTTCTCTCAGCCTTGTGCAGCCGATATCGCAGTAGCGGTTAAGGTTTTCCGATGATTCCTTAACGGCTGCGGAAACAGCCTCCGAAGGGGGGTAAGGAAGCTCGTTTGTATTGCGCTTTATTATATTTTTTATTTTAGGCTGCTCTCCCGGGGTATAGGCCGTGAGAGTGGAAAAGCGCTGTGACAGGAATCTGCTCATATACCCAAGCCCTCCAGACGGACAGTTGCACTTTCACCGTGTCCTGTGAGGCCCTCGGCACGGGCAAAGAGGTCAACGTCTCTTGCAACATCCCTGAAGGCATCCACGGAGTAATAAATGAACTGTGATTTCTTAATGAAGTCATCAACGGAAAGGGGGCTTGAGAAGCGTGCGGTTCCGCTTGTGGGAAGAGTGTGGTTGGGGCCGGCAAGATAATCGCCCAGAGCCTCGGGGCAGTTTCTTCCCATAAATATACTGCCCGCATGCTTTACCTTATAGAGATAATCAAAGGGATTGTCAAGGCAGAGCTCAAGGTGCTCGGGAGCAAGGGCGTTTGCAATTTCAATGGCGGCGTCGAGATTTTCCGCAACGATAATCTTTCCGTTATTTTCAATGGATACCTCTGCAATCTCACTGCGAAGAAGCTTCTTAAGGCGAGAGTCAACGGCAAGCTGAACCTTTTTGGCAAGCTCCATACTGTCTGTTACGAGAACAGCGGATGCATTCTTATCGTGCTCGGCCTGAGAAAGGAGGTCGGCGGCAACGTATTCGGGATTGCTCTTTCCGTCGGAGACTATGAGAATCTCACTGGGGCCCGCAATCATATCAATGGAAACAAGACCGTAAACCTGTCTCTTTGCCTCGGCAACAAAGGCATTTCCGGGGCCTACGATTTTATCGACCCTGGGAACGGTTTCCGTGCCGTAAGCAAGGGCGGCAATAGCCTGAGCCCCGCCTATCTTAAATACCCTGTCAACTCCCGCAATTTTAGCGGCGGCAAGAATGGGGGCGGCAACCTTTCCGTCCTTTCCCGGAGGAGTTACCATAACAATCTCACCGACACCGGCAATCTTTGCGGGAACGGAGTCCATTAATACAGTGGAGGGGTAAGCGGCGGTACCGCCGGGAACATAGATTCCGGCCTTTTCAATGGGGATAATTCTCTGGCCCAGAACGGTTCCGTCCTCACCGGGAAGAACAAAGCCGTATCTTTTCTGCTTCTCGTGGAAGCGGCGGATGTTTGCCTCGGCTCTTTTTATAACACGGAGGAAATCCTCGGAAACAGAAGCGATAGCCTCATCAAATTCCGCCCCGGAAACCTCTATTGCACCGAGCTCGGCCTTATCGAACTTAAGGCTGTATTCGCGAAGGGCGGCATCACCGTTTGCCTTAACATTTTCGATTATCTCGGTAACTGTACCGGAGACATCGGGCTTTTTTTCGGCCATTCTGGAAAAGATTTCACTCTTTTCGATTTTTGCGCAGTCATATATTTTAATCATCTTGTTTTTTCTCCCTTAAATAAATCAGATAAGCTTTGAAAGCTCGGAGGAAAGAGCATTGATTTCCTCCGACTTAAACTGATATGCGGAACGGTTTGCAATCAGTCTTGCGGAAATGGGAACGATGGTCTCAAGAGGAACAAGACCGTTTTCCTTAAGAGTCTTTCCTGACTCAACGATATCAACAATAACATCGGAAAGGCCCAGCACCGGGGCAAGCTCTATTGAACCGTGAAGATTTATAATATCAATATCTCTTCCCAGGCGTCTGTAATAGCTCAGAGCAATATTGGGGAATTTGGTTGCAACGCGGAGGGTGTTTGCGGGATTATCCTTAAAGTCCGTCTTTCCGGCAACACACATTCTGCATATGCCGAGATGGAGGTCACGAAGCTCAAATACATCGGGAGAATACTCCAGAATAATATCCTTGCCGGCAACTCCGATATCTGCGGCGCCTCTCTCAACATAAATTGAAACATCGGAGGGCTTGACCCAGAAGTAGCACACACCTGCCTGCTCGTTTACAAAAATAAGCTTTCTTGTATTGGGGTCAAGGACATCATCACAGGGGTAGCCTGCTGCGGCAAAAATCTCGTATACCTTCTCGCCGAGTCTTCCCTTCGGAAGAGCAACCTTAAGAAGCTTTCCGGTATCCATTATCTTGCCCCCCTCATATCTATTATTTCCTCAAAGCTTTCCTTTGAAGGAATTTCTTCTTCAATTATTGCTTTTTTTCCCTGAGCGATAAGCTCATCGGCTTTTTTGTAAAGCTCCCTTAAAGAGCTTTCCTTATCTGCGAGAATAAGACTGTACCTTGTACTGTCACAGCCTCCGTTCATTCTCTCGAGAAGGTCAAGATAAATTGCAAAGCCGACGGCACCGCCGGGCTTATTCATTTTCTCCATAAGCCTGTCATATCTTCCGCCTGCAAGAACTCTTGCGGGAACACCCTCGATAAAACCGCTCATAATAATGCCGTTATAGTAATTCATATCTCCGACTAAAGAGAGGTCGATTTTAACACTTACACCGGAAACCTCAGCCGCTTTTTCGGAGAGCTCCACAAGCTCGTCAATGGCCTTTATGACATCGGGGCTTGATGTTTTCTCTCTTATTGCATTTATGGTATCACTAACCGAGGCAGTTGATGAAGCAAGAAGGCAGAGAAGCTCGGCAGTTTCCGAAGGAACAGAGGCCTCACTGCAGATTTCACGGATACTGTGGGCATTTTTATCTCCGACGCATTTTATTATTGCGGACTTAAGACCGTCGGAGCTTATTCCGGAGAGAACCGAGGATAAAATACCCAGATGGGAGATATTGAGAACGCTTCTCTCGGAGATGCTCTTAAGACTCATGGCCGCAAGAAGCACTACCTCAAATACATTGATTTCGTCAATGGGGCCGATTGCCTCAATTCCCGCCTGACATATTTCACCGAAGGAGCCTGTTTTTCCGGAGATTCTGTAAACATTCTCGTTATAGAAACCCCTTGCTACCCTGCCCTCCGGGCGGAAGCGCTTTACAACGGATAAAGTTACATCCGGCCTCAGCGCCATAAGCTTTCCGGAGGTATCCGTGAAGGTGATTACACTGTCGGAAACAAGAAAGTCCTTATTCTTGCCGTAGAGGTCATACTCCTCAAACTTATTCATCTTAAAGCGGGTATAACCATAGCTTTTATAAAGGTGCCGGAGAGAGAGGTAAACCCTTTCCTCGGGCGAAAGAACCGATTCATCAATTATCATTTTTCTTCTCCAAGTCTGTCAAGAACCATTTTGTAACCGCCGTTTCCGTACTTAAGGCAGCGGTTTACTCTTCCTATTGTTGCGGAGGAAATGCCGATTTCCTCTGTTATGGCAACGTAGCTTTTACCCTCGGAAAGAAGCGTTGCAACCTCAAGGCGCTGGGCAATCTCCGTTATCTCCTTTATTGTGCAGGCATCTTCAAAAAAATCATAGCACTCTTCTCTTGTTTTAAGAGATAATATAGAATCAAAAAGCTTATCGAGGCTCTCTGTATGTCGCATCTTAAATCTCCTTTTTATATATAAAATGTGAGTTTTTTATCGGGAATTTTACGCAGAAATCACTTTCAGACTTTACCGCGCTAACAACTTTAGTATGATAGCACGATAATGTGTGATTGTCAAGAAAAATACTTGCTTTTTAAGCAGCCTTATGCTATCATTTTTGGGAAAACGGAGGCTTAGCTCAGCCGGTTAGAGCGTTCGCCTCACACGCGAAAGGTCGACGGTTCGAGTCCGTCAGTCTCCACCATAAACCCATAAACATACAGCGCAGGCAAAAGGGGTTTCACTTATATAATCCATGAAGAAAAGGCTATCTCCTTCGGGAAGATACCCGTAGTTTTTCCTTCTGAAGCCCGGCAAGAACAATATTTACAGTGCGGAAAGGAACCTTTTATGATTAACGAAAAAACCATTGTTTTCACTAAGCTTCCCTCAAATGCCGAAGAGCTTAAAGCCATGCCCGAGGCATCACTTGATGAAGCCTGCAAGACTGTTGCCCTTACCCTTGCCGCCCTTATGAATTACGAAAAAAATCCCGAGGAAACCTTCAGGATGCTGGATTTCCTTAAGGGGCCCGAGAATGTCAGCCCCTACGAAAAGCAGTTTATTGCGGAGAGACTGAAGGGAAAGCAGTATAAGGTCAGCTCATTCTTCTGCGGCGCTGCCCCGGAAAACAACTACACTCCCGCAGAGCCCCTTTCTGTTGTTGTGGGCGAGAGTGTTAATTCCTTCTCTCAGGAAAACTGGGTCACAATGTATGTTGTAAGCGGAGGTGCCGACAGCCCGCGCTCTGTTAAGCTTCGCAGAAAGCCCTCCACAGGACAGTGGTTCCTGAACGAAATTCAGTGTCTCTCCGATATACGCGAGCCCAAGGAAAGCGACCCCTGGGCCTAATCAATAAAGTATAGAAACCACCGCAGTTTCCGAAAACGGACTGCGGTGGTTTCTGTTATGCTGCTTTTTGGGGGATGGAACAGAATTTGCCTTCAGCCGAGTTTTTTTCCGTCGGCACCGTAAAGAAGCTCTTTGTATTTCTCCGCAAGCTCCAGATACTGCTCCTCGGATTCGATGAACTTCTGAACCGAATGGCGCTGCTCCTTATCCTTTTCGGCTCTCTCCCTTGCATCGGGAAGAGAATACGTATTCTCATCAACTCCGAGAGCATCTGCAATGTTTCT
>JAKSPP010000180.1 GCA_024404735.1 Oscillospiraceae bacterium
TCAATATTATAACTTCGAAGGCGATTGCTCAGTACGAGGCCATGAATGCAGCAAGCATTACAGTGTCCTTTGAGCTCTCCGCAAATAAGTTGAAAAAGCTTAAAGCGAACGTGCCGCTCGGAGCTGTTGTATACGGCTACATGCCTGTGATGAAGATGAGAGCCTGCCCGGGCCGAGGTCCTAAGGGATGCGGAGATTGCAAGGGTTTGCAGACTCTTACCGATAGGAAAAACGAAGAATTCATACTCATCTGCAGAGACAGGAAATACTCAGAGCTTCTTAACTGCGTGCCTCTTTATGTGGGCGATAAGGCCATGCCGAATTTAGGCTTTGAAACGCTCTATTTCACCATAGAAACAAAGGAAGAGGCTATGGATATTCTTCGTCAGTACAAAGCCCGTGAGCTGCCCGATTTCAGACGTACGGCAGGGCTGTATTTCAGGGAGTTACTCTAATGACTAAGGCAGAAAGACTCGAAAAACAAAAGCTGAGACTTGAGGAAATGCTCAGGTGTGAAAGAGAGCTCTGGGCTCAGGGAATGGATTATATTGCAGGGGTGGACGAGGTTGGAAGAGGCCCTCTTGCGGGCCCTGTTGTGACCGCTGCTGTTATACTCCCGAAGGACTTTTCTCTGCTCGGGGTCGACGATTCCAAAAAGCTTTCCGAAAAGCGCAGAGACGAGCTTTTCGACCGGATAAAAGAGGCTGCAATCTGCTACGCAATAGGCCGCAGAGAGCCTGACAGAATCGACGAGATAAACATACTCGAGGCAACCAAGGAAGCTATGGCAGATGCGATAAATTCCTTAAGTGTAAAGCCTGATTTTGTGCTTATAGATGCCCTGACTTTAAAGACTGTGGGTATTCCTCAGAGGGGCATAATCAAGGGCGATGCCACCTCGGTTTCAATAGCTGCTGCATCCATACTCGCCAAGGTGACAAGAGATCGCGAAATGCTTGAAATGGCTAAGCTTTACCCGGGTTATTCCTTCGAATCGAACAAGGGCTACGGCACTGCGGCTCACTACGAGGGGCTTAAAAAACTCGGACCGTGTCCGATTCACAGAAACAGCTTTTTATAGAGCGGAGACAGACTATGATCATATAAATCCCTGTTTTTTTCGTTAAATGACGAGCTTCAATCCGAAGCTCGTTTTATTTTGCTTTTTTTATTTCAAA
>JAKSPP010000181.1 GCA_024404735.1 Oscillospiraceae bacterium
GGGAAATCCGCCGTCTTGACGAAAAAACCGGCCTTGACGGAGCGAAGGTAACGGTAAGACTGTATCCGGAGCGTGAGCCCATGGGCTGCTTTACCTTCATTGACCCTGTCCGTATGACCTTCGGCTTTTCAAAAACGCGCTTTGAGGAGGCGGGCTTTACAGATGCCGAGGCACTGGATATTATCCGCCATGAGTACGCCCACTTTATGGAGTACCGCCTCTACGGCTTCAGCTCCGACCACGGCCCCTGCTGGCAGGACTGCTGCCGAAAAATTGGCGCCCGTCCCGAAAAAATGTACACGGAGGAGTTTAAGCAGAGCGCACGGCAGAAGGAGCGGGAGAGAGTGCAGAAAACCCGTGTGGACGGCTTTAAGGAGGGCTCTAAGGTCAGCCACCCGAAGTTCGGAGAGGGCACGGTTGAAAAAATCGACAGAATGCAGAATATAACAATCCTCACAATCCGCTTCGGTGAAAGCGTTAAAAGACTGGATATAGACTGGGT
Organism: Oscillospiraceae bacterium; assembly: GCA_024404735.1. Taxonomy (GTDB): domain Bacteria; phylum Bacillota; class Clostridia; order Oscillospirales; family Oscillospiraceae; genus JAKSPP01. Next base: position 503 of record JAKSPP010000181.1, read on the forward strand.
GCGTAAAAACTGCAAGGGTAAATGAGGCGGAAATGCATCCTCATTTCGGTAAGCCCCCTGCGGAAAAATATAAAAAGGCTTAAAAAACATCCTCCCGGGAAGCTTCCCTCAGAGGAAAACTTCTGATACAATTTTGCTGTTCTGAAAGTGAATTGCATCCAATATAGCCTTATACTAAATGCGCTGTGCTTTTGGGGAGCGGATTTTCAAGATAATTATATTGTTTTTTCCTTTTGGCTAAGTTAAAATAGTCTTACAATACTTATTTTAGGAGACTTACACTATGCCTTTTACAAAAGTATCCGCCAGACTTAAGGAGCTTGGCTATAAGGTATCCGTATTTGATACCTCTGCCGAGGCCACTGCCTACTTAAACAGCTCAATAAACGGAAAGACCGTCGGCTTCGGCGGCTCTGTCACACTCACGGATATGGGTCTTTTCGATTCCCTTTCCGAAAACAACACGGTTTACTGGCATCACCATGTACCCGAGGGAAGCACCCCCGATGAGATGAGGGCAAAGGCAAATTCCGCCGATGTTTACCTCTCCTCCGTAAACGGTCTTGCGGAGACAGGAGAAATAATCAACATCGACGGTGCCTGCAACAGAATATCATCTGTTTTTTACGGACACGAGAAGGTCATTCTCGTTGTGGGTGTAAAT
>JAKSPP010000182.1 GCA_024404735.1 Oscillospiraceae bacterium
CTATGGCATACGAGTACTATAAGGGAAATATGGTTATTGCAGCTCTCCCCCTTGCACTCATGAGCCTGCTCTTTATACTTGTTCCATCCCTTCTCGGCTCAGTAAGCTTCATGATCATCCCGAGCGGAGCAATCTCAATTCTCATTGCTTACCTGGTTTTCAAAAAGAAATACGGAAAGGCAGAATAAGATATGCTTAACTATCTTCTCATAATTCCGGCCATTCTCCTTCTTCTCGTGCTTATCGCACTTATAAAAACTCTCCTCTCTCCTCGAAAGAAATCAGAGTTCAGAGCAAAAAGCGATCCTGCGAGAGAAAAAGAGTATGCTGAAAAACTCTCGACGATGGTAAGATGCGATACCACAAGCCGCAGGGGAAACACCGATATAGGCCCTTTCCTTGAGTTTCACAAAGTGCTTGAAGAACTATTCCCTCTTGTTCACGAAAAACTTGAAAAGACTGTAATAGACGGCAATCTTCTCTATTACTGGAAAGGAAAGAGTTCCGAGAGACCTGCTGTACTTATGGGACACCAAGACGTTGTTCCTGCAGAAGGAAAATGGACACACGCCCCATTTTCCGGAGATATAGAAGACGGTAAGGTATGGGGTCGCGGCTCTGCCGACACCAAATCTTCGGTTATGACATGGTTCGAAGCATGTGAAGAACTTCTGGCTGAAAGCTATGTTCCGGACCAGGACCTTTATCTTGCGTCCTCATGTACAGAAGAAATCGGCGGAGACGGCGGACCGAAGATTGTCGCCGAACTCAAAAAACGCGGAATAAAGCCCTACTTTGTATGTGACGAGGGAGGAGCAATTGTTGAAAATCCCATGGCTGGAGTAAACGGCAGCTATGCAATGGTCGGAGTGCTTGAAAAAGGAATCGGAGACATTGTATTTACCGCAAGAAGCAGCGGAGGACATGCAAGCTATCCGCCGAAGAATTCTCCCATCGCACGCCTGTCCGCATTTGTAACCGCAACGGAAAAGCATTATCCGCTCAAAGCGGATTTCGAGCCGCAGCTTACTGCAATGTTTGACAGAATTGCTCCATACGGCCCCTTCTATATGCGTTTCCTTCTCGGAAATCTCTGGCTCTTCAAACCCCTCTGCAAGCTGCTTCTGCCGAAGCTTTCTCCCCAGCTTGCAGCTCTTACGCGC
>JAKSPP010000183.1 GCA_024404735.1 Oscillospiraceae bacterium
TGTCTGCGTAGCGGCGGGTAAGGAGAATTGCGCCGTCGCAGGCAACGGTTGCTGCCTTGTAGAACATGTACTTGTCCATATCGGCGCCCATGATGTTGCCCTTGCGCTCATCCATCCAGTCCTGAGCCTGCTTGCGGATTGCGCCGTAGCCCTGACGGAGAATGTGCTGGAAGCCGGGGGTAAGATGTCCGGGAGGGAGGAGGGGGCCCCAGCTGTTGGGACGGCCGTAGGTCTCTGCCTGCAGCTTGATGTATTCCTCTGCACCTTCGGGGAACCAGGTCTCTGCTCTTATGCCGTCATTGGCCTTTGCCATCTTCTCGGCAAACTGTCTGAGTCTCTTGAGCTCTGCGGGAGAAACTGCGAATTTCTGGTGGGAGTACTCATCGCAGTCGGGAGCGTGGTGAAGACCGTCTGCCTCGATGGGCCAGTCCTCTTCGATGTTTGCGGGGAGCCAGCGGAAGCCGTTGCACTCACCCCAGTGCTGGTTGCCGACGTCACCGACAAAGTACTCGTCCTCTTCGATTTCGATAGTCATGCGCTCGATAATATAGAGCTCCTGCATGGGCTTTGCAATTACGGGAGGGAAGCTCTTGTATTTTGCTTCTGCCTCTGCGCCCCAGTAGAGCTTATCTGCATCGGCAATGAGAACTCTGTCTCTGATTTTTTCTCTCATTCTCTCAATGCGCGGTGCAATGGGTTTGAATTTGTACATAGTGTTCCGTTCCTTTCCTTGAGTTTTTATATCAGCTTTTATTTCCAAAGTACATACTGCTTCACAGTACAGATATTATACACTATATTTAATATCAGTTCAATAAACAATTATGGTAATTAAGAAATTTTTTGCGGTATGCGTTTTGCCGTGTTTTGGTAATAAAAAAGGGGAGACGGTATTGAATTATCACTTTCAAGGTTATATAATCATCAGATAAAGGCGAAATAAAATAGTTTTATGAAAAGAAACAACAATCAATGGAAATAGCAACTCTCTTATTATTCTGCATATGCCTTCTTGTCTGCGTCTGCCTGAATATTTCGGTTTTATATGCTCTGTGTGCGGGGCTTATTCTGTTCGTCGCTTATACGCTTCTTAAGGGCTTTAGCCTTCGGGAAACCGCCGTAATGTGCATTAACGGAGTCAAAACGGCGGG
>JAKSPP010000184.1 GCA_024404735.1 Oscillospiraceae bacterium
GGCGGAGGCCGCAAAGGAGGCTCTGAAGAATCTCCACAAGGAGGTTGACAAGCACAAGGGCGCAGACGGCGTTGTTGCCAAGGAGGTTCTTGAAGGCTTCAAGAAGGATTTCGACGAAGCAGTAAGCGACGACCTCAATATCCCGAAGGCTCTGGGAATCGTATGGAACATGGCTAAATACGAAATCAAGTCGGATGACATCTATAAACTCATCCTTGATACCGATAACGTACTCGGTCTTGACCTCGATAAGGAATTTGAAGAAATCGAAGTTAAAAACGATGATGACGAGCTTGCAGCAAAAGTAGAGGAAATGCTCGCAAAACGTGCCGAAGCACGGAAGAACAAGGATTTCGCCACCGCTGATGCCATCAGAAACGAGCTTACCGCAATGGGCATCGAAATAAAGGATACCCCTCAGGGCGCAACCTGGACAAAAAAATAATCGGAGAAAAAACATGAGTTCCTCACCGGATATACAATATATAAAGGGTGTTGGTCCTTCCAAAGCCCGGCTTTTCAACAAGCTGGGCATTTTTTCCGTTGGCGACCTTGTTTCCTTCTATCCCCGCGGCTACATGGATTTATCGGCTCCCACGCCGATAGACGAAGCGCCGCTGTTTACGAAAGCCTGCATAAAGGCGTGCATCGTAAACCCCGCAAAGCTTATAAAGCGGTACAAGGGAATGGAGATATACAAGGCCGGCGCCGCCGATGATTCGGGAGAAATAACGCTTATTTTCTTCAATCAGAAATACTCTGCGCTTAATCTGCAAACGGGCAGGGATTATTTCTTCTACGGCGCGGTAGGCGGAAATCTTATTAAAAAGGAGCTTGTAAACCCATATATCGAACCCTGCGAAGGCAGATGCGGCGCAGGTCTTGTTCCCGTGTATCCGACAACCTCGGGGCTTTCTCAAAAGCTCATACGCAAAACCGTTCTGCAGGCGCTTAACGAATACGACTGTCAGAATACCGAGGTACTCAGAGAGGACGTAAGAATGAAATATTCCCTCTCGCAGCGGGAATATGCGCTTCACAACATACACAATCCCAAGGACGGCGCCGCCCTTGAAATGGCAAGAAAACGCCTTGTTTTCGAGGACATGCTCATCTTCAACGGGGCATTGCAGCAGATTAAAAAGGC
>JAKSPP010000185.1 GCA_024404735.1 Oscillospiraceae bacterium
AATTTTTTTTTTTTCTCTGCGCCGATAGCGACCATGGAGAGCATAGACATGGAGAAGGCGTTTTTTGCTTCAAGATACGATAAGGGTACTGCGGATTATATAAACTGCCCCATGACGGCGGAGGAATACAGAGAATTCTGGAAGGCCATCGTATCAGCTGAAGAGGCGGAGGTACACGGCTTTGACAACGGAGCCGTGTTTGAGGGCTGTATGCCGATAGAGGTAATGGCAAAGCGCGGCGAGGATACAATGCGTTTCGGCCCGCTGAAGCCGAAGGGCATAACAGATCCCAAAACGGGCAAAGAGCCGTATGCCGTAGTTCAGCTCAGAAAGGATAACGACGAGGGCTCTCTTTATAATATTGTCGGATTCCAGACACACCTTAAATTCGGTGAACAGAGACGGGTATTTTCCATGATACCGGGCCTTGATAATGCGGAATTTGTAAGGTACGGTGTGATGCACCGCAATACATATATCGATTCCCCGAGACTTCTCGACAGAGATTACAGAATGAAGAATAATCCGAGGATCAGCTTTGCAGGGCAGATAACCGGAGTTGAGGGCTATGTTGAGTCGTCGGCATCAGGGCTGCTTGTGGGAATAGAGGTGGCAAATGAGTTGCTCGGGAAAAAGCCGTGTGATTTTCCTGCGGAGACTGCGACTGGCGCACTTGCGCTGTATGTCAGCAACGGGACAATCGGAAATTTCCAGCCGATGAATGTGAATTTCGGCATAATATCGCCGCTTGGGTATAAAGTTAAAGGAAAAAGAAATAAAAATATGGAAATATCTGCAAGAGCACTTAAGGTATTTGAGAGCAGACTTTCTGCGGGAGAAGATATATGAGAATCATCGTTGACGCCATGGGCGGAGATAATGCCGCTTTTGAGATAATAAAAGGCGCGGTAATGGCATTGGAGAAGTATAAAACTGAGATAGTGCTTTGCGGCAGAACTGAGGAGATACTTCAGTGCATGGAAAAAATCGGCCTTTCGGAAATTCCGAAAGGTATGGAGATAGCGTATGCCAGGGATGTAGTGGAGATGGAGGATAACCCGTCAACTATTATCAAGGCAAAGCCCGAATCATCAATGATAGTGGGACTTAAAATGCTGAAGGACGGCGCGGGAGATGCT
>JAKSPP010000186.1 GCA_024404735.1 Oscillospiraceae bacterium
TTATTACGAAGCATACGGTTATTACATTCAGGTAATTAAGGCAGATAAGAGCAAGAAGAGGCTTAACATAGATTCTTGTTGGTGCGAGAAGAGCCTCGCCGAGGGTTTTTCCACCGAGCTCCTCGGGCTTAACGGAGAGGTCGGAATTCTCAATATCAAGAACCTTTCGTACAAGAGAGAAGCCGTTTGAATGAACTCCGCTGGAACGAAGGCCTATGATTGCATCTCCAACTGCGACATTGTTCTTATCGAGAATTTTTTCGCTGTCAACTATACCTACGGAGAAGCCGGCCAGGTCGTATTCATCAACAGGGTAGAAGCCGGGCATTTCGGCGGTCTCTCCGCCAACAAGAGCACAGCCTGCCTGAACGCAGCCTTCTGCAACTCCGGCGACAATCTGCTCGATTCTCTCTGGATAATTCTTTCCGCAGGCAATGTAATCAAGGAAGAAAAGGGGCTTTGCTCCGCAGCAGATTATATCATTAACACACATTGCAACGCAGTCAATACCTACAGTGTTATTGATGCCTGTTTTGAAAGCAATTTTAAGCTTTGTTCCGACACCGTCGGTACCGGAAACAAGAACGGGCTTTTTCATTCCGGATATATCGGGCAGGAACATTCCGCCAAAGCCTCCGATTTCATCGAAGACACCGGGAACCTTTGTTCTTGCCACGTGTTTTTTCATAAGCTCAACAGCCTTATAACCGGCTGTAATGTCAACGCCGGCTGCGGCGTAGGATTCAGAAAAGGATTTTTCCATAATAGCTCCAATCCGATTTTTATTATTGGGGGAAAAGGATTATTCTTTTCCGGTCCAGCAGTATGTACAAATGCAATCCTCGGATACACCGCAGGACTCAACGATACCCTGAAGGGTCTGGAATTCGAGAGAATCAAAGCCCATCTGCTTGCATATACACTGACGCAGTGCCTTACCTCTCTCTGTATCGCCGTCGGCATATTCCTCTATATGATTTTCACCCTCCGGACCCTCAAGCTGCTTAATGACTCTTCTTGAGATAAGGTCATCACAACCTGTCTCACCGGAGAAATTGAGATATTTGCAGGGGAACATAATCGGGGGACATGCAGAACGCATATGAACCTCTTTAGCTCCGTTGGAATAAAGGAAAT
>JAKSPP010000187.1 GCA_024404735.1 Oscillospiraceae bacterium
GGCAAGGGTTTTCGAGGTCTGCAGGAGCAAGCTTGGCCTTAATACGGAAATGCTTCCGGACAATTCAAACGGAGGAGCCAGCGAGGACTACTCATTCATGTCCGACCGTGTTATTTCTCTCGGCGGGCAGTCCTGCTACTTCATGAATATGAGCCGCAATCCGGAGGTTATTCACAATGAGCTCTTTGACTTTGCAGAGGAGTCTCTCATAAACGGCGTAAAGGCCTTTGCAGGCGCCGCCGCAGATGTTATGATTGAAGACTGAAGGAACGCTTTTTTCATATAAAGGGGTAGTCAAAACAGAAAATTGCTGATATAATATAAAAGTTGTTGATTATTTAAGCCATAAAGGAGAAAACAAGCTAAGCATGAAACTGATATATAAGCTTTTCCATCAGGACCCCGAATCCCGTGACGGCGTAATATCCGTTACCTCGGGTCTCGGTATATTCGCCAATATTCTGATTTCACTTATAAAAATCATAGTGGGCATTGCCGCATCCTCAATCGCCATTATTTCCGAGGGTGCCAACAATGCCGCAGACGCTCTGTCCTCTGTTCTTACCATCGTGGGCACAAAGCTTGCGGGAAAGCATCCGGATAAGGCCCATCCCTTCGGATACCGCCGTATCGAATACCTGACGGGTCTTGTTATCTCCGTTATGATTCTCGTTGCGGGTATTGAGATGCTTATAAGCTCTGTAAAGCTTATTTTCAGCCCCGAGGAGCTTAACGTCTCATATATTTCCACTATAATCGTTGCCGTATCGGCGGTTATAAAGTTCTTTCTCGGAGTTTACACCATCAGAAAAGGCAAGGAAACAGGCTCCTCTGCACTTGAGGCCGTTGGTCTTGACTGCAGGAACGATTCCTTTGCCTCCGTTGTCTCAATTGTATCCGCCCTTATCTTCCTCATCTTCGGTCTCTCCCTTGATGCCTACGCCGGAGTTATCGTATCGGCGCTTATCCTGAAGGCCGGAATTGAGATTCTCAGAGATACTGTTTCCGAATTAATCGGCAGAAGCGGAGAGCAGGAGCTCGCCGAGAAGATTTACGAGGAAATCAACAACACCGACGGAATCCTCAATGCCGCGGATATGATGCTGCACAACTACGGCCCCGACACCTGGTCCGGC
>JAKSPP010000188.1 GCA_024404735.1 Oscillospiraceae bacterium
CCTGAAATTGAAGGAACTGTTGTTTATCAAAGACCCCTGAAAATGCAGAAAACGGCGTGACCATTTCGGTCACACCGTTTTCTGCGGGTACATAGGATAAAAAGTTCCTTATCACTATAAACCCTTCTGCGCCGGGGCTTAATCAGTCCTCTTCAGTACTGTAATATTTCCTTCTGCGTTTTCGATGGCAGGGGAGCTTTCGATATATATTTCTTCCGCCCGTAAAAGGGCGTTTCTGAGAGTAAAGGCGCAGAGCCCCGCACCGGGAAGCCTGTCAAGCTCGTCGATCACGTTATCCACGGCTGTGCAGAGCGTGATGTACATTCTTTTATAGTCCGGCATCTGAGCACCTCTATAATATGTTATAAAATATGCTAAGAACAATAACATATTATCGGACTGACTGTCAAGTCATAATAATAACGAGGTGAAAAGGATGGACAAAAAACTCGTTATCAGCAGAAAAGAATTGCGGGGCGAGGACGGATATAAAACGTTCTCTATCAGAATAAAAGACAGTACTGCGTCCCGTCTTGACAGCCTATCCACCGAGACGAACCGTTCAAGAAATGAGCTTATTAACATTCTGCTTGATTTTGCCCTTGAAAACTGCGAGACCACAAAGCAGGAAACAAAAGAATAACGACCGCCGCCCGCCGACCATTCTGTCGGCGGGCAGCGAGGTTTTCATATCTCATTTTTCCACAAAGTAAGCGCCCAGAATAAAAGGGATACGGAGGGAGCTTAAAAGCTCCCGGACGGTGGGGTACTGCAGCCAGCTTGTGCCGGTTCGGTTATAGGAGTTATAGAACCGGATGCCGTTCTCCTCCCGGAAGGCGGCAAAGGTGTGGATGCCCTTTCTGATGCCGCCCGGATTGACGACGGAGAGGATGAGGGAGTTGTCCCCGCGAAGCTTCTCAAGCCTTGAGCGCCTGAACTGGGGAAAGAGGACTCTAATTACCCGAACGCCGCCGAGCTCTCTTAGGACCCGGGGCATCTTCCAGTACCTTGTGCCCCAGTGCCCCCGCCGCCATATGCCTCCCCGCTCGATGAACCGCTGGGCGATGACCGAGAGGGGGGAGGGGCGGCCGGCCCATTTGAGGACGTTATAGACGGCGATCAGCTCGCAGGCCGCG
>JAKSPP010000189.1 GCA_024404735.1 Oscillospiraceae bacterium
CGCCGCAAGGGGAGGCTACACCGCTGTTTGCGCAATGCCGAATCTGAATCCGATCCCCGATACGAAGGAGAAGCTCCTGCTCGAAAAGGAAATAATAAAAAGAGATGCGCTTATCGGGGTTTATCCGTACGCCGCAATAACCATGGGCGAGAGCGGACAGCAGCTTTCGGAAATGTCTGAGCTTTCGGAAGAATGTATAGCGTTTTGCGACGACGGCAAGGGCGTTCAGAACGGTGAAATGATGAAAAGCGCCATGGTTGAGGCAAAAAAACTCGGAAAGCTCATTGCGGCTCATTGCGAGGAGGAAAGCCTTCTGAACGGCGGATATATCCACATGGGCAAATATGCGGAGCAGAACGGCCATGCGGGGATATGCTCGGAGTCTGAATGGAAGCCCATAGCCCGTGACATTGCCTTGCTTCGGGAGACTCACGCCGCCTACCATGTATGCCACATATCCACAAAGGAGAGCGTCGAGCTTATCAGAAAGGCAAAAGCAGAGGGGCTGGATATAACCTGCGAGACGGGACCGCATTACCTGCTTATGAATGACATGATGCTCCGTGATGAGGGCAGATTTAAGATGAATCCGCCTATAAGGAGCGAAAAAGACAGAGTAGCTCTTATTGAGGGTTTGTGTGACGGTACGATAGATATGATCGCCACAGACCATGCGCCCCATTCAGCAGAGGAAAAGTCGAAGGGGCTCAAAGGAAGCAGCATGGGAGTCGTCGGAATTGAGACAGCGTTCTCGCTTCTGTACACCTATTTAGTCGAAACGGGCGTAATAACTCTTGAAAAGCTGATTGAGCTTATGTGTAAAAATCCTGCGGAGCGATTTAAAATAGAATACTCCGGTCTCCGCCCGGGGGACAGAGCGGATTTTACCGTGTACGATCTTGAGGACAGTTATGCTATCGATCCTGATGAGTTTCTGTCAAAAGGAAAGGCCACCCCGTTTGAGGGGGTCACGGTCAGCGGCAGATGCCTTATGACCGTTTGCGGCGGCAGAATAGTCTGGAAATACGAAAAGTGATAGCTTTCAATATCAGAGGAGGAAATACATATGGCAAAGAGAAAAGACATAAAGAAGATACTTATAATAGGCTCCGGCCCTATCGTTATCGG
>JAKSPP010000019.1 GCA_024404735.1 Oscillospiraceae bacterium
GAGATTGTCGAAATGCGCGGAACGCAGTCCGGTCCCGAGGGTTGCCTGAGTGTTCCCGGTGTATTCGGCTGGGTAAGACGTCCCCAGTTTGTTAAGGTTAAGGCTCAGGACAGAGAGGGCAAGGAATTTGAGGTCGAAGGCGAGGGCCTTACCGCAAGGGCCTTCTGCCATGAAATCGATCACCTCAACGGTATACTCTTTGACTCGGTTGCAGACCATATCATGACCGATGAAGAGCTTGATGAGTATTACGGAAGAAAAAGATAAAAGCATATGAAAATTGTATTTATGGGTACCCCCGATTTTGCCTCTTGCTGTCTTAAGCGCCTTGTTGATGAAAAAGCGGATATAGCCGCTGTTTTCACAAAGCCCGACAGACCGAAGGGAAGGGGAATGTCCTTATCCATGTCTCCTGTAAAGGAGCTCGCTTTAGAAAACAATATCCCCGTATTTCAGCCTGAAAAGCTTCGCAATAATGAGGAAGCTCTCTCTGCTTTAAGAGAGATTAATCCGGATATCATAGTTGTCGTGGCCTATGGCTGCCTGCTTCCCGATGAGGTTCTTTCTCTGCCCAGGTATGGGTGCATCAATATCCACGGTTCTCTTCTGCCCCGCTTCAGAGGCTCATCTCCCATTCAGTCTGCCGTTCTGGAGGGCGATGATGTAACGGGTGTAAGCTCAATGTATCTTGCCCACGATATGGATGCCGGAGATGTAATCTATACTGCCGAGACTCCCATAGGAATGTACGAAACCTCGGGTGAGCTTTTTGACAGACTTATGGAGCTGGGCGCAGGCCTTCTTTCCCGTACCCTTAAGGGAATTGAGGACGGAAGTGCCCCCAGAATCCCGCAGGACCATTCAAAGGCTACCTATACAAGAATGCTGGATAAGTCCGACTGCCCCATTGACTGGAATAAGACTCCGAAGGAAATAATCAAAAAAATCTGCGGCCTTGATCCCTGGCCGGTTGCAACGGCAGAGCTCGCCGGAAAGACCTGCAAGATTTATAAGGCCGAGTATACGGATACAAAAACCGGCAAGGCACCCGGTGAAGTGGTTTCCGCTGGAAAGACGGGAATAGAAATTGCCTGTGCCGGCGGTGAGACCATCAGAATAACGGAGCTTCAGGCTCCGGGCAAAAAGAGAATGAAGGCCTCGGACTTCCTTCTCGGAAATAAACTGTAATAATTCGCATAATACATAATAAATGAAGGGAGTAGCTGACTTAAAATGTCCGATGCAAGAGAAGCGGCACTTACGGTGCTTGAAAAATGCAGAAGGCAGGATGCCTGGTCCGATGCCGTTCTGGGCCCGGTCCTCGATGACTTCTCCCTTTCGCCCAGAGACAGAGCCTTTTGCTCTGCACTCTGCTATGGCGTAATGCAAAACCGAATCTATCTGGATTTCAGAATAGAGGCTTTTGTCAGGGGAGGCCTTAAAAAGCTGGAGCCGAAGGTGCTCGATATATTAAGGCTTTCGGCATGTCAGATACTCTTTATGGATAAGATTCCCGCAAGGGCGGCAGTAAGCGAAGGCGTTGAGATGACCAAAAAGCTCGGCTACGGAAGGGCAAGCGGTCTTGTTAATGCAGTTCTGCGCAGGCTCGCAGACTCCGCTTCGAAAAAACCCGGTAGGGGCGATATGTCCGAGCTTGCCTACGCGGCCCTTCTATACAGCCACCCTCTGCCTCTTGCACGGGAATACGAAAAGAGGCTGGGAGAGAAAGAGGCTGTGGAGCTTATGAAGGCCAATAATTCGGTGCCTCCCACATATATAAGAACCAACACCCTGAAGATAAGCCCCGAGGCGCTTTATGCTCTTTTTTCCGAAAACAGTATATGTATAAAGCCCCATGGGTTTCTGGACGGCTGCTTTGAGATAGAAGGCGGCGGAAATATCGAAAAGCTTCCGGGCTTTAATGAGGGATATTTCTTCGTTCAGGACCCCGCTGCCGCAATTGCCGCTGCAATAGCGGAGCCGGGAAGTAAAAAAAGCATTCTCGATGCCTGTGCCGCTCCCGGAGGCAAAACAATAGCCTGTGCAATTGAGGCCCCCGAAAGCTCTGTGTTATCAAGAGACCTTAAGAAAAATAAACTTGTTCGCATCGAAAAATCCCTTAAAAGGCTCGGTATAGACAACGTCAGTCTTTCCGCGGGAGATGCAGGGGTTTATGAGGAGGAGCTTTCGGAAAAGTTCGATCTTGTAATATGCGATGTGCCCTGCTCCGGTCTCGGAGTTGTCAGAAAAAAGCCCGATATCAGATATAAGGACACAGGCGAGTTTGAGCGCCTGCCCGAAATACAGAAAAGAATTCTTTATAACTGCTCCCGGTATGTTGCTCCCGGAGGAACTCTTCTCTATACCACCTGCACGGTAAGAAGAGAGGAAAATGAGGCTGTTGCCGGACAGTTTATGAATGAAAACCCCGGTTTTGCGCCGTATGATTTTTCTTTCGGCGAAAGCATCAGGTCTGAGGATGGTATGTTCACATTTTTCCCACACATTCACGGAACAGACGGATTTTTCGTCTGCAGGATGCTCAGAAAATAAGAAGCTAAGAAAAGGAGGATGCCGAATAAATGCAGGATTTAAGAGGATTGTATTATTCCGAACTCGAGGAGCTTATCTCCTCTCTCGGAGAGCCTAAATTCAGGGCAAAGCAGATTTATAAATGGATATCCTCCGGCGTATCCTCCATGGATGAGATGACAAATGTTCCCGCCTCTCTCAAAGCAAAGCTGCTTGATGCCGGCTTCGGTGTATATGCTCCGAAGGTACTGAGCAAGCTCGTCAGCAAAGACGGTACAATCAAGTACCTGTGGGAGCTGTCTGACGGGAATGCCGTTGAAACGGTTTTGATGAAATACAGAACCGGCAATACCGTGTGCATATCCACTCAGGTGGGCTGCAGAATGGGATGTCGTTTCTGCGCCTCCACAATCGGCGGACTTGTCCGCAATCTCTCTCCTGCGGAAATCCTATCCGAGGTTATGATGACGGAGAAGGATTCCGGCGAGAAAATCTCCAAAATTGTAATTATGGGAATAGGAGAGCCTCTGGATAATTACGATAATGTAATAAAATTTCTTCACCTTGTTAATTCTCCCGATGGTATGAATATCGGGATGAGACATATAACCCTTTCAACCTGCTGTATTCCGGATAAGCTAAGAAGGCTTATGGATGAAAATCTGCAGATAACCCTTGCAATTTCCCTCCATGCTGCGGAGGACGGTCTCCGTACGGAGATAATGCCTTCAAACAGGGCATGCGGTCTTGAGGTCCTGCTTTCTCTTGCAAGGGAGTATTATGAAAAAACGGGAAGAAGAATAACCTTTGAATATGCAATGATTGCCGGAGTCAACGACTCTATTAAGCATGCCTCTCTTCTTGCCGATGCCGCGCTTTCCTGCGGGGCACACCTAAACCTCATTCCTCTTAATAAGGTTGAGGAATCTCCCTTCGCCCCATCCTCAAAAAAGGATATGGATGCCTTTACGGCTGTCCTTACAAGGAGGGGCGCCAACTTCACCATAAGGCGTTCTCTCGGCGGTGATGTGAATGCCTCCTGCGGACAGCTTCGCAGAAACAGGGAGAAGAGCAGGAAAACCAATAACAGCTCCGAAAGGATATAGCATATGAATTTCGCAGGGATAACAGACCGCGGAAAAATAAGACAGAAAAATCAGGACGATTACCGTGCCGAAACAGCCTTTAACGGTGAGATAATGACAGCCGTTCTGTGTGACGGAATGGGCGGCGAAAAGGCGGGGGAGGTTGCATCTGCTCTTGCCTGCGACAGCTTTATGTTCCATGCCGCAGCTTCAATCGACAAAAAGTCCACCCAGAACGATATGGAAAACATCATTAAGGATGCTGTTGCATATGCAAATAAGGTCGTCTATGACAAGGCCATGGATGATTTAAGCTGCTTCGGAATGGGAACGACCCTTGTTTCCGTAATAATAAACGGGAAAAAAGCGGCAATTGCCAATGTGGGTGACAGCCGCTGCTATCTGTTCTCGGGCGGTAAGCTGCGCCAGATAACAAAGGACCATTCCTATGTTGCCGATTTGCTTGAAAAGAAGCTAATAAGCCCCGAGGAGGCAAAGGTTCATCCCCGCCGCAGTCAGCTTTTAAGGGCAATAGGCACGGAGCCATCGGTTAACTGCGATGTGTTCGGCCTGAAGCTTAAGTCCGGCGACAGGCTTCTGCTGTGCTCGGACGGTCTTATTAATTCCGTACCCGAGGAAGTTATAAGAAATGTTTTTAAGTCCGGAAAAGCTCCGGATAAAGCGGTTGATGAGCTTCTCAGGCTCGCTCTTGCAGCAGGTGCAAGAGATAACGTAACGATTTTTATCGCACAGCTGTGAGAAAGGAGGTAATATTTGAATGAATGAAATAATGGATTATTACCTCGGCTCTCTTCTTGATGACCGTTACGAGCTCCAGAGCATCATAGGCGAGGGAGGAATGGCGAAGGTTTACAGAGCCCGCTGCAATCTCCTTAACCGTAATGTTGCAGTAAAAATTCTTAAAAGCGATGTCGCTGCGGACGAGGAATTCCGTGAGCACTTCAAAACAGAGGCAAGAGCAGTTGCAATGCTCTCACACCCGAATATCGTTGCCGTTTATGACGTTTCCAGGGATGACAATCCCGATTACATAGTAATGGAGCTTGTTGACGGCATTACTCTTAAGCAGTATATAAAGGCAAAGGGCTCTGTTCCCATAAACGAAACCATTCACTTAAGCCGTCAGATAGCCAAGGCACTTTCCCATGCCCATTCCAAAGGCATTATTCACAGGGATATCAAGCCCCAGAATGTTCTTCTTACCGTTGACGGAATAGTCAAGGTCGCCGATTTCGGTATTGCCCATCTTGAGCAGGCTGCGGGCAGTGAAGCCGCAATGGGTCTTGGAAGTCTTAATTACACCTCTCCCGAACTTTTAAGGGGTGCAACTCCCGATGCCGCCGGAGATGTTTACGCTCTGGGAATAAGCATGTTCGAGATGCTCACAGGCGCTCTTCCCTATATGGCAGGGGCAGATGCGGCAGAAACGCTTGCATGTATTACTATGGGCACCACGAGCCCGATGTATCTCAATCCCGATGTTCCGGAGGGACTCAATAACATAGTCGTTAAGGCAATGAATCCGGATCCCGAGAAGCGTTATTCCTCCGCACAGGAGCTTCTCGATGACCTTGATGCCTTCAAGTCCGATTCCGCAGAAGCGCCTTCACATGCCGATACACCGGATGGTGACAGTGACGAGGGCGGAAAGAAAGGGCGTCTGCCCGGGGATGTTGTCCCCATAGCCAGACTGGGTGAGCTCAGCAAGGAAAGATTCCGCCGCCGCCATGCAAGAAGCGCAAAGATAAGCATTCTCCTCGGTGTGGGAATAGTTCTTGCCCTGATTGTATTTATATGGATATATCTCTGGAACGGTATGCTGAAGGATATCTTCTCCGAGGACACGAAGCTTACGATTCCCGATTTCACCGGTAAAAGCTATCTTGAAATAATCGGTAACGATGAATTCAAGGAGCTGTTTAATTTCAGCATCAGCTACGAGGTTGATCCCGTTGCGGAAAAGGACTTCGTTATTTCTCAGGAGCCCAAGGCCGAAAAGCAGATAAGCATTACCTCCGACAAAATAGAGGTAAGCCTGAAGGTTTCCACAGGCAGTGATATTATGGTTCCCGTTCCGGATGTTGCCGGAATGGACTATAAGGAGGCCGTAACCCTTCTTCAGAAGCAGGGCTTTACCGTTCGTGAGGAGTATGCAGCCTCGGATACGGTTACAGAGGATATTGTAATCGGAACATCGCCTGCTGCCGAGGATATGGTAAGCGCCGGCGCCATAGTATATGTAACCATTTCCAGCGGCAAGGCTGTCGTGACAATTGAAATGCCCAAGCTGACGGGCTTCACGGAGGCCGTTGCAAAGCAGAAGATAATCGATGCAGGCCTGTCCGTCGGAACAAGTACCTCTATAGAAAGCGAAACTCCCGCAGGTATTGTCGTATGGCAGTCAACTGCGGCGGGCACCCTCGTCGAGAAAAATACCAAGATTTATCTTCAGGTTTCAACAGGCCCTGCCGAAAAGCCCGAGGAAACTCCTGCTGCCGGTGAGGATAATAATAACGGAGGCAATGGAGAGTCGGGTTCATCCGGCAATACGGGCTCGCCCGATTCCTCCGGAGGCGGCAATGCCAATGTAATCGCCTCCGGCTCAAATCTCAGCACCGTTACCCCCTGAATACTGTGAATGGAGGGCTTAAGTAAAATGCCCCGGGGAAAAATAATAAAAGCACTGTCCGGTTTTTACTATATCGGTTCGGAAAACGATATAATAACCTGCAGGGCAAGGGGAAAATTCCGTCTGGACGGACTGTCGCCCTTAGTGGGTGATGATGTGGAGTTTGAATTAAACCCCGACGGAAGCGGTACGGTCAAATCACTGCTTCCCCGCAGCAATGCTCTTGTCCGCCCGCCTGTTGCAAACATAGACCTTCTTCTTATTCTATGCGCCGACACCAACCCCGTAACAGACCCCTATCTTATTGACAGGGTTGCCGTTATTGCCGAAAATGCGGGAATCAATGTTGCCGTATGCATCAATAAATGCGATATTGCTCCCGCCGAAAGATTAAAGGAAATCTATGAGAAAACCAAATACCCGGTAATGAGTCTCAGCGCTCTCACAGGTGAGGGAACAGATGAGCTTCGGGATATTATAAAAGGAAAAACCGTTGCTCTGACGGGAAACTCCGGTGTCGGTAAGTCCAGCCTTCTCAATGCTCTTTGTCCGGGCTTCTCCATTCCCACCGCCGAGGTAAGTGATAAGCTCGGGCGCGGAAAGCATACAACCCGCCATACAGAGCTTTATGCTCTCGGCGAAGGTACCTTCGTTGCCGATACTCCGGGCTTTTCGTCATTTGATTTATCGATGATGCAGCCCATTGAGAAGCAGAAGCTGGCTTTCCTCTTTCCGGAGTTCGTTCCCTTTGCCGGCACCTGCCGCTTTGATGACTGTGTCCACTTGAATGAGCCGGGCTGCTCAGTGAGAGAGGCTGTAGATGAGGGTCTTATCCATTCTTCCCGTCACGAAAGCTATAAAAGGCTTTTTGAAATAGTATCATCATTTAAGGAATGGGAAAAATAAACTAATTTCGTTATAATTCAGATTTACTATCCGGAAAGGAAGTCAGGGACAAATGAAGTTTCGAAAAACAGGTCTTATCCCCAAAATATGCATTCTCGCGATAATTGTCTATGCGGTTATTTCCATTGTAGGTGTAAAGGGTAAGATATCGACTGCGGAAGACAGGAGAAATGCGGTTGCCGATGAGGTTGAGGCCCTTGCCTCCGAAAATGCGGAGCTCCGTTATAATCTTGAGCATGCAGATGACGATGATGTTCTGATTTCCATTGCCCGCTCAAAGCTCGGCCTTGTTATGCCCGGCGAAGAGATTTATTATGACACGGGTAACTGATTGTCGGTAATACTGTTGGGATATTATTCCGATTTATTTATGGGAGGATAAAATATGCAGATTTTTGATATTTCCAGGGCAATAAGCCGTGATTCGATAGATTTTTCGGGCTTCCCCGAAGCAACTGCCGTATTGCCCGCAAAGCAGGGTGAAAACGGAGATATATCTCTGGAGCCTTTCTGCGGAAAATGCCGTCTTCTTTCCTTTGACGGTGTCTCCGCAATTCTTCCGGAAAAGCTGAAGGGGAGAATTGCCGGAGTTAAGCGCCTTTGCCTTAAGTCCGCAGATTGCGTACTGACAGAGGAGGCAATAAATTATATTGCAGCCGCAGGCGTTGAGCTTATCGTGCTTGACAGACCCTATGTGGGAACGGTTGAAACAGAGAAGGATTTTAAGGCAATGCTCGCCTCTGCCGGCGTTTCCGTCGTTATCAATGCCGATTTTAAGACAATCCGCCCGGGAGATTATATGCTTTTCTGCTTCCCCGTAAATGCTCCGGGTAAGAGCTTCCTTCCCGTACGTCCTGTTCTCATTCCCGCATAAAAGGTGCGGTTTTGCCGGAAGGGGATAGCTTTCGAAGGAAAAAAGCAATCCCCTTCGGGCAGCGGTATTTTTTTGCAGCAGCAGATAAGAAATAATTCAAAAAAAGCAAAAAATAACTTGACAAATTGCCGGTGTTATGCTAATATCCTATCTGTTGCTGGCGCTATTCGAATTGCTGGTGTAGCTCAGTCGGTAGAGCAGCTGATTTGTAATCAGCAGGTCGGGGGTTCGAGTCCGTCCACCAGCTCCACTGTGAGCGCAACTTAATATGGGGGAATTCCCGAGTGGCCAAAGGGGACAGACTGTAAATCTGCTGGCAATGCCTTCGGTGGTTCGAATCCACCTTCCCCCACCAAAAGAGACAAACATGCTGAAAATGCGGTTTGTCTCTTTTCTTATCACACTAATAATGAAACAATTGCTGTTCAAGAGCGGATTTTTTGCAATCCGCTCTATTTTTATATGTCAAAACTTGGATTTTGAATGATTGGATTCCGCAGAAAACACAAATGCGCGGGTTTTGTTATTGCTAATTCCACTAATATTTATGTTTTGAGTTGAAAAAGCATTCCAAAATTAGTATTATAAGAAAGGAACAATATTATGAAATTATCATTGATTGAATGCTGAGGTGCTTTCGGAAATCTTGATAAAGTGAAGCCAATGAATCGACAGAAAGGACTATAAATATGAGTTTGCTGTCATGTGCAAGTGGTGCGTCTATTTGGCGTGGATACGATCATTTTGAACAGAAAAAAGTGCACGATTTGGAAGTCAAAAGTGATACTCAATACATGGCAGCTGTGGATGGCAGCGGAAGAAACCGCTATGGGGTAATGATCGATATTGCGCATCCTCGAAAATCCATGTGTACCTGCCCACATGCTGACGGAAAACGAATCATCTGCAAGCACATGGTTGCGGTATTCTTTACTGTGTTTCCTGGTGAAGCGCAGAAGTTTTATGATGAAGCGATGGCTTATCAGGAAGAGGAAGAACGCAGACAGGATGAATTAGAAGATAAACTGATAAAATATGTAAGCAAAATGAAAAAGGCAGAATTGCAGCAAAAGCTGTTAGCACTATTATTTGACGGCCCAGAATGGCAATTTGAGCGATTTCTGGAAGAAAATTGGATTGAGTGAGGTGACTCAGGATGCTTATGAATGACAATGATTATCTGAATACACTGGAATGCATAAAAGCAGAAATTCGCAGTGCACAGTATAAAGCGGCGGTAAATGTGAACAGAGAGCTGATCCTCCTATATTATCAGATTGGCTGCGTAATCAATGAACACAAATCATGGGGCAACAAGTTTATTGACAACCTCGCTGCTGATATCCGCATTTCCTTCCCGAATGCTACCGGCTATTCTGTCCGCAACCTGAAATATATGGCGAAGTTCGCAGCGACTTATCCGGACATCCAATTTGTGCAGACGGTGTCTGCACAAATACCGTGGTCGCACAATGTCGCACTTTTAGATAAGGTCAAAAACCCAGACATCCGCAAATGGTATATGGAAAAGGCCATTGAAAACGGCTGGTCACATAGCGTTCTGATTCATCAGATTGAAAGCAATCTTTACGAACGGCAGGCAATAGCTGATAAGGTTTCCAATTTTGAACGGCGGCTTCCATCCCCTCAAAGTGAACTGGCAATGCAGACAATGAAAGACCCATATGTGTTCGACTTTATTCCATTCAAAGAGGATATGGTAGAGCGGGACATTGAAAATGCACTGGTTAGGGATGTGACCAAGCTACTGCTGGAATTAGGCACAGGCTTTGCTTTTCTTGGAAACCAGTATCACATCAATGTTGGCGGCGATGATTTCTATATCGACCTGCTGTTTTACAATCTAAACCTTCGCTGCTATGTGGTCATCGAACTGAAAACCGGGGACTTCAAGCCGGAGTATGCCGGTCAAATCAACTTCTACCTCTCAGCCGTGGATGGAATTTTGAAGAGGGAAGATGACAATCCGTCTATCGGCTTGCTGTTGTGCAAGAGCAAGAATAATCTTGTTGCAGAGTATTCCTTAAAAGATATGAGCAAACCAATCGGTGTCAGCGAGTATAAGATTACCCGAAACCTGCCGGAAGCCTTGGAAAAGCAGCTCCCCTCGGTAGAGGATATTCAGAAAAGAATGCAGTAACCCATTCGAGAGTTCGGTTACGCCTATTTAAGTCGCTAAATATCTTTTTCGTACCGGATAGACAGTAAAAGGGAGTGTTGCAAAAATTCTCATTTTGCAACACTCCCGTATATTATTATCTGTTTGTTATCCCGGGATTAAAGGTCCATGGATGTTCTTTCGATAACCTCATCCTGCATTGCACGGGAAAGGGTTACGAAGTAGGTGCTGTAGCCTGCAACGCGTACAACAAGGTCACGGTACTCTGCGGGATTATCCTGTGCCTTGCGAAGAGTTTCCTGATTAACAACGTTAAACTGAACCTGCTTGCCTCCCTGAGTAAGGTAAACCTTAATCATAGCCGAGAGCTTCATAAGGTCTGCATCTGTCTGAAGAGCATTGGGATGGAACTTCATGTTAAGAAGAGTTGCCTGCATGGGATCCTGGTCAATCTTCATTGCACTCTTGAAAACAGCGGTGGGGCCGTTCTTGTCGAGACCCTGCATAGGTGAGGTGGTACCGTCTGCCAGTATTGTTCCCGCATAACGGCCGTCGGGAGTTGCCCCGGTGAGCTGACCGCCGGGCTGATGAGAGGTGATGGAAATGCCGGTTGCAATGGTGGGCT
The DNA here is from genome assembly GCA_024404735.1 of Oscillospiraceae bacterium. Classification (GTDB taxonomy): domain Bacteria; phylum Bacillota; class Clostridia; order Oscillospirales; family Oscillospiraceae; genus JAKSPP01. Next base: position 10,813 of record JAKSPP010000019.1, read on the forward strand.
TTCCGAGAATATTGGGCAGGGTGTCAACAGTGTCGTTGAGAAGCTTGTAGCACTGAGCAACGATATTGTCAACATAGTCGATATCGTTTCCGTACTTGGGCGCATTGAGGAAGTCCTGCTGCATGGAATCATAGCCCTCCCAGTTTGCATCGAGGGCCTTTTCGAGCTCTGCAAGGGTATATTTCTTATCATCGAATACGAGCTTCTTGATTGCCGCAAGAGAGTCGCCGAGGTTAATCATACCGATGGGATTGACAACAGCGCAGTTTTCGAAGGGCATTACGCGGCACCAGGTATCCTTGCCGGATTCTATTCCCTGATACATAAGGGCGCTTCTGAGGGGGTCGAAGAGAATTTCCTGAGTTACGCCGAGCTCAACATTGTTCTTCTCACATACAAGGCCGAGAATATACTTGATTTCCTTGGCAAGGTCATTGTAGAGAGCCTCGTAGGACTCATAATCCGCAAAGCTGCCGTAGTCGGGGCCAACCTGAAGTCCTGTCTTAACATCAATTCCGTGATGGCGGAAAATGTCAAAGATAAGGGGGAAGGTAACCATGGGAACAGGGCCTGTGCGGGATTTTCCGGGAAGATTTCCGTCAAGGCAGCCGGTCATAACGAAATCTCTGGAGAATTCAATGGGGCATCCGCGTGAAGCGAAGGTTGCGGTGTAGGACTTGTCGCTTACGAAAGCGGGCATGCCCAGACCCATACGAACGCATTCAAGTGCCTTCTGCATAAGAGAATCGGGGGTCTTGTCGTGGACTCTCAGGGTGAGGGTGTGGTGAGGAGTCTTTGTAATCATTGCGGCATCAATGAGCATATAGGTAAGGTCGTTTGTGCAATCCTCGCCTGTGATGGGGTCAACGCCGCCGATTGTGTAGTTGTGCCACTTTGCCATACCGGAGTTCTTTTTGCGAAGCTCACTTCCGGAGGTGCGGTTAAGCTCCATATCCTTAAGACGGAGCAGGCAGAGAAGCTCTGTTGCCTCTTCCTTTGTGATGCGTCCTGCCTCAAGGTCTGCTTTATAATAGGGGTACATATATTGGTCAAAACGACCGCCGGGAAGTGTGGTGCTGGGGGAGAGGAAGAGTACCTGGAACCAGAAGCACTGAATGGCTTCTCTGAAGGTGCGTGCTGGCCTGGAGGGAACCTGAGTGCAGGTTTCGGCAATAAGGTTAAGCTCTGCCTTTCTTGCGGGGGCGCTCTCCTTCTCGGCCATTTCGGCAGCGAGCTTTGCATAGCGGGCTGCAAGAATCTCAAGAGCCTCAAGAGCCATTACAACGGACTCATAGTAACGGAACTTGTTCATTGCATCCATATCGGTGAAGCGGATTTTTTCCTGCTCCTCCTTAGCCTGACGAATCAGAGCCTCGGTTCCGTTTTTAATAAGCTTGTCATATTCAACGCAAAGAAGAACAAGGGAAGGTCCGAGGCCGAGGCCGGACTGTGCATATCCGCCGCCGACACCACGCTCTTTGTTCTTATCCTTCCAGGGGGGGAGAATAAGTCCGGAACGGAGCATATTCATTATTCTGGGGTTTTCGTAAAGAATGTCGCCCATACGACCTATCATGGTGTCGGGCTTATATCTCTTGTTAAGCTCCTGAAGGTCAATCTCGTCCTGAGGGTCAACGATAAAGCCGTCTGCCTTAAGAGAATCAATCTCGTTCTGGGGCCAGATGCCGTAGTCGGGGTCAATCTCAAGACCCATATGCTTACTGGAGGCAAGACCTACAATAAGCTCGTCATCGGAAATGGCAATTGGCATTCTCTCGGCGCAGGCCTTGAGAATCTTTCCGCGCTGAATGTAAATATGGTCATTACGGCTGTTCTCACGAACATCAAGGGTGATGCGGAATTTTTCAATGCAGATAGGGTAGCGGTCTACAACGACCTTTTTCTTTATGCGCTCAATACGCTGGAGCATATCCATGATTATTCCTCCGTTTTTATTAATGAAGTATTGAAATTCATCATAATAATATGTTAAAATAAGTGTAAACCTTCCTGTAACTGGAATGTCAAGCACTATTTATGGTTCGGAGAAAAATATGGCTGAAAAATCTTTTTATACCATAGGAGAAATGGCCCGAATAAGCGGTTTGCCCGAGAAAACTCTGAGATATTATGATGAAATAGGCCTTTTATCCCCTGCACACAGGCAGGGAACAGGCTCCTACAGAATGTACTCAAGTGAGCAGCTTGAGCACACCCTGCTGCTCCAGAGCCTTAAGTCACTGGGAATGTCTCTTAAGGATATACGAAACGAATTTGAGAATATGAGCTCCCGCAGATATGAGGAATTACTTCGTCTGCAGGCAGATGCCATTGATGCGGAGATATCGGAGCTCAAAAGGAAGAGAGATAATCTTATATCCTGGATTGCGGATGTTGATGAAGCACTTACCGCTGAAAAGGGGCTATGCTATCTCAGGGACTATCCGGAGCAGAGAGGATATTTTTATGAAACAAGAATAAGCTCGCGCACGGAGCTTGAGCTTGCAATGAGGGAAACGGAAAAAAAGTACGGAAGTGGAACTCACATAGGAAGAGTGGCGAGAATTGTATCCGTGGAGGATTTTCTCAAAGGGAATACCCTTGTATATTCCGGACTTTTTATACCTGCTTCTTCCGTTTCTTCATCCGATTGCGCCGAATATATGGTACTGAAGAAAAGTAAATATGCAGTTGTATTTGAGGCTGCTATGCATAAAGACAGTGCCGCAATCTGGGAAAAGCTTAAGCTGTTTGCGGAAAATGAGGGCTATCGCATTTCCGGTCCCGCCGAAAGGTCAATCCCTGTGGAGGCGGGTATATCCAAAAAAGAAAACGACTATGTTGCAAGATACAGATTCCCCGTTGAAAAAAAGAATAAATAATAATTAAAACTACCGAAAAGTTTTTCCCTTTGACTTTTATTATCAAAGGGGTATAATATTATCGGCTCATGAATATGATACCCGGTGTGAAATCATAACAGGAGGCGAAAGGCTGTGCTCAGTGAAAATACAGTCCGTCAGGAAGCCCTTGACAGACTTCTTAAAATGCGTTACCCGGCAGTTGCCCTGAAGATGATAGAAAAAGCGGAGGATGCACCCAACGGAGCTCAGAGCCCTGTAAAGGACTGGGGAGGTAAGCACATTGCCCTTTGTCAGGCCTTTGCCTATTCCCGAAGACAGAATAAAATAATCTGCCTTCGCAGAGGGGACCAGTGGTGCTGGACTCCTCTTATGTGCTACGGCTTCTGTGACGGCTCTCCCGGAAGTGTTGCCTTTAACGAAAAGGTTAAGGCCATAGGCTGCAGAGATATGGCGAAGGCAGAGAGCTTTGTTGCCTCTCTTCCGGGATTTCCTCTGGGAAAATACTACGCGATTGTCATTGCCCCCCTGAACATGGCGGATTTTGAGCCCGACCTCATTATGACATATACAAGCCCGGCACAGCTTCGTCTGATGCTTGTGGGTATATTCGGAAGAACGGGTGAGCTTCTTGACAGCAGCTTCATGCCCTATGAGTCCTGCATTTATTCCGTTATTCCTCCCATAACAGAGGGAAAATACAGAATAACGCTTCCTGACCCCGGTGAGACAGAAAGGGCTCTGACAGGCGACGGCGAAATTATTTTCTCTGTTCCCTCCCAAAAATTCGATGAATTTTTCGGCGGAGTTGACGACCTCCTCAAAATGGGAAGAACCGTTAACAGTTATATTCCCGGAATGAAGGAGGACTTTGCCCGCCCGCCATTCTATAACAGAGTGTTCGAGTCCTGGGGTATGGAGACAAGTGAGCTGTGGGACAGATAATCCGTTAAAACATATAATCGGCATATTAACAGAAAAAAGGAAAAATAAATGGCAAAAATAGGTGTTTTGGGCGCCGGAACCTGGGGAAGTGCCCTTGCAAGAATGCTCTCTCTTACGGGAAATGAGGTTACGGTCTGGGCCTCCAACGAAAAAAGAATAGATGAGCTCAGTAAAACCCGCAGACACGCAAATCTTCCGGGAATGATTATTCCCGATGAGATTGTTTTTACAAAATCCGTGGAAGAGGTTTGCGGAGATAAGGATATTTATCTCTTTGCAGTGCCCTCTGTATATGTCCGTGAGACGGCAAAAAAAGCTGCCCCCTATATTCCCGAGGGAAGTATAATAGTTGATGCTGCCAAGGGAATTGAGCCCGGTACGCTTATGACAATGACGGAGCTTATTGCAGACGAGGCCGGAAAGCCTCTAAGGCTTGTTGCCCTTTCGGGCCCTACCCATGCAGAGGAGGTTGCGCTTGACCTGCCTTCAATGATAGTTTCGGCATCGTCGGATAAAGAAGCGGCCGAATATGTGAGGGGAGTATTTTCAAATCCCAATATGCGTGTATACACAAACCCGGATATAAGGGGAGTGGAGCTTTGCGGAGCGGTAAAGAATATTATGGCTATTGCTTCCGGCATTTCCACCGGGCTCGGATACGGAGATAATGCAAAGGCTGCCCTTATTACAAGGGGAATGGCCGAGATAACGCGCCTCGGAATCGCAATGGGCTGTGTGGAGCAGACCTTCGCAGGTCTTGCGGGAATGGGTGATTTAATCGTAACCGCAACAAGTGAGCACAGCCGTAATAATCGCTGCGGAAAGCTTATCGGAGAAGGCTGCAGGCCCGAGGAAGCCGTTAAGAAAATAGGAATGGTTGTTGAAGGTATAAATGCCATTCCCGCCGTTACAACGCTTGCAAGAAAGTATAATGTTGATATGCCTCTTGTTTTCGCTGTTGATGATGTTGTTAACAGAGGTATCGCCCCCCGTGATGCGGTTATGGGGCTCATGTCCCGTGAGCTCATAAGCGAAGGCTTAAGACGCTGAGAAAATCGCCATAATAGATATGGCCTCTGCAGCATGGATGTAAAGCTGCAGAGGCCTTGTTATTTACATTACTATAGTAAGCATTTCGATTAATAAGTATATTTTGATTAATATTGCAGGTGTAATCTGTGAATAACAGTGGAAACAAGCGAAAAACGCTCCGTTTATTTCATAGAGCAGGCTCCTGTGCAAGCAAGGGCACACTTACATATGCCTCGTCTCCGTGATAGTATTCAACAATCGGGGTTGAGTTATCTAAATAACGGCCTGAGGAAGGGAGCCACCTGCATATTGCATAGGAATATGTTTCACGGACATTTCTGCTGAGATCGGCAAAGGACTCTGCTGCATCAATCTTAAACAGGGCATAATCTCCGGCCTTAAGTCGGACCTCGGTGAAAAAATCAGGCACTGCATTGGCATAGTCCACAGGCGTGCCGTAAACGTAAAAGGGCTCCGTATTTCCGCAATATGCTTCAGGAACCCACAGACCGCATTCACCGTGGCGTACGGGATCAAATATATTGTATACTTCGGAGTAAGACTGGTCAAAGGACTGAAATGCCCAGAATGCGCCGTGCTCAATGGGTTTGAAATTGGGATCATCCGGGGCTTCAAATCTGTATCCGATAACAGACTTTGCTTCAAGATGGCATATTATAGGGGTGCGTTTTTCTGAAGGACTATGTTTTTTTAAGTACTCACGGGGAGAAATTCCGAAATGATTTTTGAAGGCGCGGCTGAATTCTGCTGAATTATTGTATCCGCATATATGCGCAGTATCGCTGTGCTTCGTTCCGGATAAAAGAAGTCGGGTTGCATGATGCAGTTTTCTGACAGTCAGATAGTTTTTAACGGAAAAGCCCGTACCAATCTTAAACTGATGGCAGAAGTAATGATAAGCATATCCGGTAACTTCAAGTAAATCTTCAATAGAGATTTTTTCCTCGAGGTGTTCATCAATATATCGTAAAGCAAGCTTAATTTTTTCGTTTTGTGGCTTCAGCTCGTAGCCGGTTTCTTCCGTGCAGGGGTGGTATTTATCGTCCATATTTTCACCTCTTCTGCGGTTAACTTTAACATAATTACAGGCAATGTCAAGCAAAAAATGATAATAAATGAGCTGTAAAAAAGCAAATTTTACAGTCTTTTATAATCTCAAAAATGTGATATAATGAATTCAAAGTAAAAATTAAATAATTATAAGCTTTTGTGGCAAATGCGCGACCCGGCGGGAGTAAGTGAAACCGTCGGACACGCATATCTTGTTCTGCTGGACAAGGGAATCGGGTGAAAATCCCGGACATGTGTCGAGAAAAGCCTACGGTAAAGAACCGAAGGTGAAGTATCGGCTTAGTAGCTGTGATTGCGAAGTGCTCTTTCGTTCGTGAAAAACGGATTGCGAAAGCGGGTCATTGGAATTCCTGTAATGGGAAGGAGAGAAGGCCGAGGGAGCGCGTTGGCGGCAACGCCTGAACGCATAAGTCAGAAGACCTACATGAGCGGTGCGCAGGGACAAAGAATCTGTCTCTGCGCCTGTGTGCATTGCCATAAAAGCAGCAAGCCCCGTTCGGAGCCTGCTGCTTCTTGTTTTATCGATAGGTCAGCAAAACATGAGCGGACGATTTCGCGGTGATCTGTGGTTTGACAAGCACGTGCATCGCCGCACAGACAACGGAAGCAAAAACTAATAATGCAGAAGGAGAACACACATGAAACGAGGAAAGCTGATGCTTCGCCGGGTGGGACGTTACGGCCCGCCGGAGGGACCCTGAGAGAAGAACGCGAAAATTGACAAAAAACAGTGCTTGCGCTATAATAAAAACCCCTCGAAGGAGGGGCGAAAGCGT